>JASLOY010000189.1 GCA_030745255.1 Vicinamibacterales bacterium | reverse complement strand
GTCGCCGTCGCCGAGGTTGCCCATCACGGCCTGCGGCAACGCGCCGGTCTAGGTGTCGTGACGGTCGGTGTCGACCAGGAGATAGCGGAGCGCACGCTCGCGAGCGTCGTGTCGGAAATCGAGCGGGTGGAGCCGGGTCTGCTCGTGCGGAGCGAGGTCGAATGGCTAGCGTAGCCGTTGTGGCTGGAGTAGATGTTGGCGAAGCCCTCCGGCTTCTCCTGCCTCCTGTCTCCTGCCTCCTGTCTCCTTGAGAGCGCTGTTTCAGAGCATCATGCAATCCCGCCCCGCACGCCTCGGAGACCAGGTACGCGCGGAGCTCAGCGCCCTGCTACAGCGGTCGGTGCGCGACCCGGCGGTCCAACTCGTCACCGTGACGCATGTGCGCATGACCAAGGACCTGCAGCATGCACGTGTCTACTACACGACACTGGGCGACACCGAAAACGCCAGGCGGGAGACCTCTCGAGGACTGCGTCGCGCAACCCCGTTCCTACGCAGTCAGCTGGGCCGTCGCATCCGAGTCAGGCACGTGCCGGATCTGACGTTCGTCTACGACGAGTCGATCGAACGCGAGCAGCGGATCGCGCAAGTCCTCGAAGAGCTGCGCGACGACGCGCCGCCGACGCCACGCGATATCCAAGATGACTCCAGCACACGCTGAGCTGCCGCAGATCCGGGACACGCTGCTGAAGGGATGCAGCTTCCTGCTGACCTCTCACGCGCGTCCGGATGGCGACTCGCTTGGCTCGCAACTGGCGCTGGCCGAGGCGCTCCGGCAACTTGGCAAACAGGTCCGGATCATCAATGCCGACCCGGCGCCCGACGTCTACGCGTTCCTCCCCGACCTGTCGACCATCGAGATTGCTGCGTCGGTCGAGGATTCGTTCGATGCCGTGGTCATACTGGAGTGCAGCGATCTGAGCCGGGCGGGGGTCGGCGGACTCGAAGGACGGCCGCTCATCAACATCGATCACCACCCTGGTAACGCGATGTATGGCGACATCAATTGGCACGACGTGTCGGCCTGTGCCTGCGCAGAGATGGTTTTCGAGCTGGTCACGGCGCTCGGTGCCCACATCACCCCGGCGATCGCGACCGACGTCTATGTCGCGATCCTGACCGATACCGGGTCGTTCCGGCACGCGAACATCACAGCGCGCACCTTCGAGATATGTCGTCAGATCGCCGAGACCGGCATCGACCCGGCAGCTGTGGCGGCGCACGTCTTCAACAACGGCAGCCTCGGACGACTGCGGCTGACCGGCATACTCTTGGACCGGATGCGATTGGAGCACCACCGTCGTATCGCGGTGCTCGCCGTGAACGATGCGATGCTGACCGAGGCCGGCTGCGATCCCGACGACCTGGAGGGCATCGTCAATCTGCCCTTGGCCGCCCAGCGCGTGCGCGCCGTGGTCTTCTTCAAGGAAACCGACAAGGGCCTGCGGGTGAGCCTGCGGTCGAAGGAGGGGGTCGACGTTCGCCAAGTGGCGGTCTCCTTCGGTGGAGGCGGACACCTCAACGCCGCCGGGTTCACCGTCGAGCATCTGGCTCCGGACACGCGTGGCCAGATACTGGCGCGTGTCGCGACGGCGATCACGGGCAGCGACGAGTGACGGGCAGGTCAGCGCTCGACGGGGTGCTCGTTATCGACAAGCCGACGGGACCGACCTCGCACGATGTCGTGGCATGCGTGCGACGAGCTCTCGGCCTGAAGAAGGTCGGCCACCTGGGCACTCTCGATCCAATGGCCACCGGTGTCCTGCCACTCGTCGTCGGTCGAGCCACGAGACTCGCTTCGCTGTTCAGCGATGCCTCGAAACAGTATGACGCCGTGATCCGGCTCGGACTGGTCACCGACAGCTACGACATCACCGGTGCGGTGGTTGGCGGGTCCGAAGCCAACCTGAGTGACGCCGAAGCACCCGGTCGGCCAGAAGGGCCGACGCCCGAGACGATCGCGCAGACGGCATCCGACTTCGTCGGGTCCTATGCACAGCATCCGCCGGCCTACTCGGCCAAGAAGATTGACGGCGTCCGCGCGTACAATCTCGCCCGGCAGCGACGGGCCGTCAAGGTCGCACCGGTGCCGGTCACGGTCGAAACGCTCACTGTGCTGTCGATTGACGGATCGCGCGTGCGGTGCCGGATTGTCTGTTCGAGCGGTTTCTACGTTCGCTCCCTGGCCCACGACCTCGGTGAGACCCTCGGATGCGGCGGGTGTCTCGAGACGCTCCGGCGTGAACGGCACGGTCCCTTCGGTCTCCAGGACGCCGTTCCGCTGGCGCGCGTCATCGAGTACGGCAAGCACGGCGAGGCCGCCGAACGCGGCGAGCAGGTCGCGCCGCAGCTCATACCGATGGATGCCCTGCTCCCCGGAATACCGACGATTGTCGTCAACGACGTGGGCGCGGGCCGAACCGCGCACGGAAACCCAGTAAGACTCGCCGATTTGACGCCTGGAACCGGTTTTCCGCCACCAGACACGGGGCGCGTACGGGTTCTGGACGAACGCGGCCGGCTGCTCGCCATCGCCGATCAGCGTGCCGACGGCGCTTTGCATCCCAAGATTGTTCTAGTGTAGGATCGATCGGTTGACCAATGTGAGAGGAACGATAACGTCAGTGGATGTCGCAGTTCTTACGGCGGTTCGGAGCACCGACTGCTCGACCATCACGCGTCGGTCGTGTCTGGGCCGTTCGTGGAGGTGATCAGCGGTGGTGTTGCAGAAGGAACAGAAGACCGAACTCATCGGCTCGTATCAGACCCACCAGTCCGACACCGGGTCTCCCGAAGTGCAGGTCGCGTTGCTCAGCGAGCGCATCAGCTATTTGACCGAGCACTTCAAGATTCACGCGAAGGATCACCACTCGCGTCGCGGATTGCTGAAGCTCGTCGGGCAGCGGCGACGCCTTCTCGACTATCTCAAGGCCAAGGACTCGGGTCGATACGGCGATCTGATTAAGCGATTGGGTCTCCGCAAGTAGTTGGGCCTCGCCCAGCCTTGGTCCCATCCTCCCACGCGCCCGTCTCCTCGCCGTGAGGATCGCTCTGGAGTCAAGACATGCATACAGGCGAAGTGAACGTTGGCGGCCACCCTCTGACCATCGAGTCGGGCAAGTTGGCCAAACAGGCCAATGGTTCCGTCGTGGTGCGGTATGGCGACACGATGGTGCTCGTGACCGCGTGTTACTCGCCTTACGAGCGAGAGGGCATCGATTTTCTCCCACTGACCGTTGACTACCGTGAGAACACCTATGCCTCGGGGAGAATCCCGGGGGGCTTCTTCAAGCGGGAAGGCAAACCTCCCGAAAAGGAAGTACTGACGAGCCGGGTGATCCGCCCCCTGTTCCCGTCCGGGTGGCGTCGCGAGACGCAGGTGGTCGCATTCGTCATCTCGGCCGACACGGAGAACGACTCGGATGTGCTGGCGCTGACCGGCGCCTCGGCGGCGCTGGCCATCTCGGAGATGCCGTTCGAACGCACGATCGCAGCGGTGCGGGTCGGACTGCTCGACGGAGAGTTGCTGATCAACCCTACCTACGACCAGCGACGTCGAGGTCGGTTGGATCTCATGGTGGCCGGTAGCAAGGACGCGTTGGTGATGGTCGAAGCGGGTGCCAAAGAGGTCTCCGAAGAGGAGATGCTGCGCGCGCTCGAGGCCGGTCACGAGGCTATCCGGTCAATCATCGCCGAAATCGACAAGATGGCGGCCGCCATAGGCAAGCCAAAGCTGACGGTCGAGGCCAAAGCGCCTGACGCGGCCATTGCCAAAGAGGTCGAAGACCAGATTCTCGGCCCGCTCGCCGACGCGATGCGAATACGGGACAAGCTGGAGAGCTACGCGGCCGTCGACCGGGTGCTCGATGAGTATCTTGCCACCGTTCCAGACGACGACACCGAGCGTCGCGCGACCGCGAAGAGCGTGTTCAAGACGCTCAAAGAACAAGTGCTGCGTGACGAGGTGCTCGAGCGCGGACACCGCCTCGACGGCCGGGCATTCGACCAGATCAGGACGATAACGTCCGATGTCGGGCTCCTGCCTCGCGCCCACGGCTCGGCGGTGTTCACGCGGGGTGAGACGCAGGCGCTGGTAACCGCCACGCTCGGCACAGCAGACGACCAGCAGAAGGTCGAGATGGTCGACGGCGAGATATACCGTCGCTTCATGCTGCACTACAACTTTCCGCCGTTCTCGGTCGGTGAAGTCAAGTTCCTGCGTGGCCCTGGTCGACGGGAGATTGGACACGGCAACCTCGCCGAGCGCAGTCTGCTGCCGGTCGTGCCCGGCGAGGAAACGTTCCCTTACACTGTTCGGGTGGTCTCCGACATCCTGGAGTCGAACGGTTCGTCGTCCATGGCCTCGGTGTGCGGCGCCACGCTGGCGATGATGGACGCAGGCGTGCCACTCAAGTCGCCGGTCGCGGGTGTTGCGATGGGGCTGATCCTCGACGAGGAGAAAGGTCGCCACGCCGTGCTTAGCGACATCGCTGGCGCGGAGGACCATTACGGCGACATGGACTTCAAGGTCGCCGGCACCAGCGACGGCATCACCGCTCTGCAGATGGACATCAAGGTGAGCGGCATTACGGCCGACATCATGCGGCAGGCGCTGGATCAGGCGCGCGCCGGGCGGCTACACATCCTCGAGCGCATGCGCTCCACGCTGCAGGACCCACGGTCCAACATCTCGGCCTATGCGCCGAGAATCGTCACGATCCAGATACCGGTCGACAAGATCCGCGACGTGATCGGACCGGGCGGAAAGACGATTCGCAGCATCATCGAACGAACCGGCGTAAAGATCGACGTCGAGGACGACGGCCGCGTCAACGTTGCGTCGAGCGACGACGCCTCGGCCAGCAAGGCGATCTCGATCATCGAAGAGCTCACCGCCACGCCTGAGCTGAACAAGACCTATCTGGGCAAAGTGCAGCGCATCACTGACTTCGGCGCGTTTGTGGAAGTACTCCCGGGTCTGGACGGCCTGCTCCATATCTCGGAAATCGCGCACTACCGTGTGAAAGAAGTCCGCGACGAACTGCAGGAAGGTGAAGAGGTTCTCGTGAAGGTGATCAACGTCGATCCGTCCGGAAAGGTCAGGCTCAGCCGGAAGGCGCTGCTCGACAAGCCGGAGGGCGGCGGCAAAGCCGCGAGTGGCGCGTCACGAGCACCGCAACCGGCGAAGTCCTAGACACAACGTCCTACAGGAGGCAGCCAGCAGGCTTCGCCAGCTTCCGACCCACCAGGGCCGACGACTGAGGGTGCCGGCCATCCCGAGACCCCAGCCGAGCCTACGACTGCAGTGCCGCTTCGGCGCGGCGTGCGGCTGCCACCCGACGATAGAGCGGCGGGTGTCTATGACACAGCAGTTCGACCAGCCGTGACGGGCGCTCTTCGACGAGATTCTGCGCGCCCAACCGGCGCAGGCCGGAGATGAACGCCATTGGATTCCGGGTCATCCGAATCGCAAAGAGGTCGGCGCGCCGCTCGTGACGTCGCGACAACGCGTGCCCAAACGGCGCCGCAGCCGCGACCATACCACCGGCACCCAGAGCCAGCAGTGGTAATCCGGCCACATCACCCGTGCCGGCCACGCCGAACACCCCGCCGAGACGAACCATCGTCCAGCCACCGACCAGCAGGGCCAGCAGCGCCACCGACAGCTCAAATGCCATCAGCTGCCACACGTCGCGATGGACATGATGGCCGAGCTCGTGCGCAAGCACCACCTCGATCTCATCATCCGAGTAGTCGGCAAGCAGCGTGTCGCTGAGCAAGATACGACACACCGGCCCCAGCCCGACCAGCGTCGCGTGGGCACGCCTCGTCGTCGCCCCGACCGCACACTCGTCGACCCGCGGCGCCGACACGCCCGCGCGCTCGGCGAGCGTTGCAAGCCGCTCGGTCAACCGGACCCGGGTCATGGGCCGGACCGAGTACAGCAGCGGGATGAGGCAGACTGGCGCAAGATTGGTCAGTATGATCGTGGCCGCCGCGAACGTGCCCCCGCTCACGACCCACCACCATGCGGGCCACGTCGCAAGCGAGAGGGACACGACGACGGCCGCCACGGCAACGACGATTCCGCTCAGTGCGACCCTCTTGAGATGACCGGACACCCAACGGACCGCGGCGATGCGCAACAGAGCGTATCGTTGTTCCAGTACAAAGCCCTGGAAGAAACGCACCGGCAGCAACACCCCTTCGAGCACCGCCCACACGCACGCCGTGTAGGCGGCCACCACACCCGCCTGACGCCATGCCGGCGGCAGTCCAAGGTCGGCGACCAGCTGGACTACGACGTTGCGAATCTCCGCCGAGGTACCTGACGCAAGCAGCGTCAACAGCACCGTACCGCCGGCCACTGCCGCGAGCAAGCCGGTCCGCCGTTTGAGCCGGTGATAGCGAGTGGCCTTTCCTTCGTTCACACGCGCCGGAGGCATACCGTACGGCAAGCAAGTGACGGCGAAGCCATCCGGCTTCTCCTGTCTCCTGTGTGCTGTCTTCCGGGAGCGGTCCGCTAGGCCTGCCCGAGCTGGACCGAGATCAACTTCGACACACCCGGCTCCTCCATGGTCACGCCATACAACCGGTCGGCGATTTCCATCGTCTTGCGATTGTGCGTGACCAAGATGAACTGCGTGTCGGACTCCATACCGCGCAGCATCTCGACAAATCGACCAATATTCGCCTCGTCTAGGGGCGCGTCGATTTCGTCGAGCAGACAGAACGGGCTTGGCTTGTATTTGAAAATGGCAAACATCAACGCCATTGCCGACAGCGCTTTCTCGCCACCCGAGAGCAACTGGATGCTTTGCAACCGCTTTCCGGGCGGCTGAGCGATGATGTCGACGCCACCTTCGAGCAGATCACTCTCGTCGATCAGTACCAACCCGGCACGCCCCCCCCCGAACAACGTCGAGAAAGTCTGTTGAAAGTGCGTGTTGATCGC
>JASLOY010000188.1 GCA_030745255.1 Vicinamibacterales bacterium | reverse complement strand
GGCCGGCTACAACAACAACATCCACGTGCTACAGACGCCCACCCACGTGGTCATCCTCAACGAGATGATCCACGACGCGCGCATCGTGCCGCTCGGCGAGCGCCCGCCGTTGACCGACCGCGTGCGGCAGTGGCGCGGCCACTCGCGCGGCTACTGGGACAGCGACACGCTGGTGGTCGAAACGACCAACTTCTCGGCCTCCGCGGACTTTCGCGGCGCCAGCGAGAATCTGCATCTCGAAGAAAGGTTCCGGCGTACTGGACCAGACACCCTCGACTACACGTTCACGGTCAGCGACCTGACCACCTGGACGCGGCCCTGGACCGCCACCTTCCCGATCGAGCGCATCAACAGTCCGATGTACGAGTACGCCTGTCACGAAGGCAACCAGGGGCTGCTGAACATCCTGACCGCCGCCCGCGTCAATGAGCAGGGTGCCGACGCCCCCCGATAGGCGTCCAATCGGAACACCGGCGAAGCCCTCCGGTTCCCTCCTGCCTCCTGTCTCCTGTCTCCTTGAGCAATCAGTACGCGTCTAGCCCCTCGGTCAGCTCGATGTAGGTGCCGAATGGGTCGGTGAAGAACGCGTAGCCCAGTTTGAGGTCCTCCACAAAACCGTAGGGCCGGTCGAACGTCACCCCCTGCGCCTCCAGTCTTCGGCAGAACGCTTCGAGGTTCTCCACCTCGAACCCGACATGGTCGAGCGCCCGCCCCTGGGTGCCAGCCGGCGTCTCGGGTGACGCCGAATAGGTCAGGTTCACCCCCGGCAGGTCCGCCGCCTGGAACGATCCGCGCATCCCCGGCGCGGCGCCAAACGTCGTCACATACCAGGCCTTCATCTCGTCGACCGGCCCGGCGAAGTGCACGTGATGCAACGCAATCGACTTTGGCTGCGTGCGGTCCTCGACGAACTCCACCTTCACGTCATCTGGCGACATCGCGAAGCCGATGTAGGTGTCCTGGTCGGCGATATGAGCGAGCCCGTTTTCCACGGCCAGCGCGGGCGGCAGCTCGTCGCGCGTCACGATTGAATAGCCGGCGGCGCGCACCTTCTCCACCATCGCCCGTGTGCTGGGCACCGAGAAACCGAGGTGGTTGACGGTCGTGCCCTTGGTCCCCCCAGTCGGTGGCGCCTCCCTCATGAAGACCAGCACATTGGGAAACTTGACGAACTCCAGGTTCCCGGCCGTCGCCGCCTCGCCGCCGAGCGTGTCGACCCAGAACTTCTTGCTCTCCTCGATGCTGGTCACCGTCAAGTGGTGATGGCCGTAGACAATCGGCCCCTGGCTGGCGGCAGTCAGTTGCGCGAGCGCCATCGGCGCCATGGCGAGCACAAGCAGCACCGACAGCGGCGCCAGTGTCATCATCTTCATCGTCACAGTCCTCCAGTGTCCCGAATGTGGAGGCATCCTATCAGGTCGCGCGATCGTCGCCGGCGCCATAGGCCCCACGCAGGTCGTGGTATCGCAACCGCGCCAGATCGACGAGCATGCTCAGGGAGTCGCGCACCGGGTGCACCCGGCTGGAGGGGTCGTTGACCCACGTCACCGGAACCTCGACCACCTGATAGCCTAGTTTCCGAGCAATCCAGAGCAGCTCGACGTCGAAGGAGAACCGTGTCGTGCGTTGACGCGCGAACACCCTCCGCCCTGCTTCCCGCCGAAAGCACTTGAACCCACACTGCGTATCCCGGATGTCGGGCACCGCGACACGCCGGACGATCTGATTGAAGACCCGCCCCATTGCCTGGCGCCACCAGGCCTGCCGGACGCGCACATCCGAGTCGGCGAGCGCGCGGGACCCAATTGCGATATCGCGACCCGCCTCGAGTGGCGCCATCAACCGTTTGACCTCGGCGATCGGCGTCGAGAGGTCGGCGTCGGAGAACAGCAGATATCGCCCGCGGGCCGACAACATGCCCCGGCGAACTGCATGGCCCTTGCCTTGGTTCGTGGGGTTATTGAGCACGCGGCACGTCGGCCAGTCGGTCGTGGCCGCGCGCACCAGCTCGAGGGTCCCGTCCCGGCCACCGTCCACCACCACCACCACCTCGCTCGCAAATGGCTGGTCGTCGAGATAGGCGCGCACCTGCAACAGGGTCGGGCCGATTCGCTTGGCCTCCTCGAAGGCGGGAATCACGACACTGAGGTGGACCGCGTCCTCATCCGTCATCATGCGTACTGGTCGGTCCCTGGCCAGACACCGCGCGGGCACCTGGTAACGAGGCACCACATCATCTCACGGGCGGCGAACTGCGCTAGGATCTTAGCGGCGCATCATAGACCACCCAGGCAACGCTCAGAGGAGCCTCACATGCCGCGTACGCCCCGCCGACGCTGCACCGCCCCGGTGGCGCTGCTGGCCGCCACCCTCGTCACGGTTGCGCCGCTGGCGCAGACCGGGTCGAACACGATGCACAACCCGTATCGCATGCTCGATGGCTGGGCCACGCTCCCCGACGGTGTCGTGTGGGGTGCGGTCATCGGCATCATCCCCGACGGCGACGGCGGCACCTGGATCCATCACCGATCCGAGCCGCCCATCATGCATTTCGATGCCACAGGCGCCGTCGTCGAGAGCTTCGGCGACGGCATGTTCGTGATGGCGCACGGGTTCTGCCGCGACCACGATGGAAACTTCTGGGCCGGCGACAGCGGCCCGTTTCGCGACGATCCGCGCACAACCGGTCGCGGGTATCAGTTCTTCAAGTTCAGCCCAGACGGCGAACTGCTGTTGACGCTGGGTGAGGCCGGCATCTCGCGCGCGGGTCGAGACACTTTCATCGCACCAACCGCCTGTGCCGTGGCTCCCAATGGCGACATCATCATCGCTGACGGGCATTTTCCCCGCCCCACGACGAGTCAGCAGGACGGCGACCGCATCATGCAGTTCACGACCGACGGCGTGCTGGTCGACGCATGGGGTCAGCGGGGCTCCGGACCGGGCGAGTTCGATGGCCCACACGCCCTGGCGTTCGACTCGCGGGGGCGACTCTTTGTCGCCGACCGGTCGAACAACCGCGTGCAGATCTTCGACGCGAACATGCAGTTCGTAGACGAGTGGCGGCACTTCGGCCGCCCGAGCGGCGTGGCGATACTGGCCGACGACCGGCTGTTCGTCGCCGATTCGGAGTCGAACAAGGTCATTGCGGGTGAGCTGCGAAACCCCGGTTGGACGAACGGAGTCCGGTTTGGCAGCGCAAAGGACGGGTCGCTCCTCGGGTTCATCGACGGGACCGACCCCGAGGGCCTGTCGGTGGATGACCTGGGCAACGTGTGGGCCGGGCTGACCAGCACCCCGATCCTGCAGAAGTGGATAGTCGAACCCTGACTCCTCGCGCGCTCATCGCGGTCGGCGGCCACGCGCTCATCCCGGCGCACCCCCAGGTCACTGTCGCGGACCAGCGAGCCAACGCGCGCCGCACGGCCCGGCACATCGTCAGCCTGCTCCAGCGCGGCTACGAGGTCGTGGTGACCCACGGAAACGGACCGCAGGTCGGCGCCGCGCTGATCCGGTCGGAGCAGGCCGCTGGGGCGGCCTACATGCACCCGCTCGACGTGTGTGTCGCCGCCACACAGGGAGAGATCGGCTATCTGCTCCAGCAGACTCTTGGCGACGAACTGCGCGCCGCGGCGCTCGCCACACCGGTCGCGACGGTCGTAACGCAGGTCGTGGTCGCTCCCGACGATCCGTCGCTCGAACACCCCACAAAGCCGGTGGGCCCCTTCTACACGTCCGCCGAGGCCGACAAGCACCAAGCACAGGACGGCTGGGTCATGATGGAGGACGTAGCTCGGGGTCATCGTCGCGTGGTGCCGTCACCACGACCGACCGAGGTGGTCGAAGAGCCGACAATTCGCGCTCTGGTCGAGAGCGGCGTGCTGGTCATCGCGCTCGGCGGTGGCGGCATCCCCGTGGTCCGGGAGGGCGACACGACACGGGGCATTCAGGCGGTGGTCGACAAAGATCACTCGTCGGCGCTCCTGGCCGCCAACCTCGGTGCGTCCCACTACCTCAACGTCACCAACGTCGACCGGGTCTACCTGGATTACCCCTCACATACCCGTGAGGGGCTCGGTCGAATTACGGCTTCGGAGCTGACGCGGCATCTCGAGGCATCGCACTTTCCGGCCGGGACCATGGGGCCGAAGGTCGAGTCGGTACTCGCCTTTCTCGACCACGGCGGCAGCCACGCCGTCATCACGTCGACCGAACAGCTCGCTCACGGTCTCGACCCGGAAGTGGGCACCCACGTTCGCCCCGGGTAGGCCGGGACAAAGACGCCATGGCACGCCGAGCACACAGGATCCCCCTCATCATCATGGGTGCCGCGGGGCGCGACTTTCACGACTTCAACGTCGTGTTTCGCAAGGACCGGCGCTACGAGGTGGTCGCCTTCACCGCCGCTCAGATCCCCAACATCACCGGCCGCCGGTATCCGGCGGCGCTGGCCGGGCCCCTCTATCCGCGCGGCATCCCGATCAGACCCGAAGCCGACCTTGCCACGCTGATCGGCAAACACCACGTGCGGGAAGTCGTGTTCGCCTACAGCGACGTGCCCTACCCCGAGATCATGGCGGCGAGCGCGGTCGCCAATGCCGGCGGCGCCGACTTCCGGCTGCTCGGTGGCCGGGCGACTATGCTCGAGAGCCGCAAACCGGTGGTCTCGGTCTGCGCCGTCAGGACCGGCGCCGGCAAGAGCCAGACCACGCGGCACGTGGCGGCGATCCTGCGCGATGCCGGGCTTCGGGTCGCGGTGGTGCGTCACCCGATGCCCTATGGGAATTTGGTCAAGCAGCGGCTGCAACGGTTCGCCACCTCCGCCGATCTCAGCCGCCAGCGCTGCACGATCGAGGAGCGGGAAGAATACGAGCCGCACATCGAGGCCGGCAGCGTCGTCTACGCGGGGGTCGATTACGGCGACATCCTGCGGTCGGCTGAACGCGAGGCCGACGTCGTACTCTGGGACGGCGGCAACAACGACCTCCCGTTTTATGTCCCAGACCTCCACATCGTCATCGCCGACGCCCTCCGGGTGGGCAACGAGCTCTCCTATTACCCCGGCGAAGCCAATCTGCGCATGGCCGACATCGCCCTCATCAACAAGATTGATTCGGCCGACCTCGACGCCATCAACACGCTGCGCGCCAATATCCGCCGCATCAACCCGACAGCGCCGATCGTCGAGGCCGCCTCCCCGATCGAGGTCGACCACTCGGAGTTGATTGCCGGCAAACGTGTGCTCGTCGTCGAAGACGGACCGACCGTCACACACGGGGGCATGCGCTTCGGCGCCGGCACCGTGGCGGCGATGAAGCATGGCGCCACGCTTGTCGATCCGAAGCCGTACACGGTCGGCACGATCACCGAGACCTTCGAGACCTACCCCCATATGGGGCCGCTGCTGCCGGCCATGGGCTACGGCGAAGCGCAGGTGGCGGACTTGGAGGCCACCATTGCCCGCGTGCCGTGCGACGCCGTCGTCATCGGGACGCCGGCCGACCTGACGCGTTTGCTGTCGTTCGACACACCCACCGTGCGGGTGCGCTATCGGCTCCAGGAAATCGGGACACCGGTGCTTGCCGACCTGATCGGGGAGTGGCTGGCGAGACGAACCCGACAGCAGCCCAGACGATCTGCTTCCCGATGACCTCGAGGTCAGAATTCGAGCGCTCCGCGGGCCCGCTGCTCTTGCGGCAAAAGCACACGGTAGAGAAAGTCGTTGACAGGGGTGGCAATCGCGCGCCGCTCTCCGATTCGCACGACAGCGCCAGTCTGTGCCTCGAGCTCAGACGGCCGCCCGCTCTCGATATCGCGTTGCATCGACGTGGTACCGCCTGCTGGCGCCGCGTCCAGCAGGTCAAGCGCCGCCGGTATCAGCTCGTCGCTCAGGTCGACACCGCTCGCCTTACCCACCTGCAGGGTCTCACGCATGGCGCGCGCGATCAGGTCACGAATTTGCCGCATTTCTCGCATCACACCAAACGGCGCGCGCGCCGCCGCGCCGACGCCACTGGTCGGGGCGATAAAGAGAAATTTCTGCCACATGGCCGCCACGACGTCCGCCGGCACGCCCACGTCCAGACCGGGCGCACGGTCAAACGCCTCGCGGAGCGATTCGACCCTGTCGGTCGGCGCGTTGTCGAGCTCGCCAAAGGATACGAACGGCTCGACGCCGATGTGCTTGATGCGACCCGGGCCGTCAAGGTGGGAGACGATCCGACACAGGCCACCCAGTGCGTGCCCGGCACCGAGCGCGGCCGCCAGCGCCCCGGGCGCTTCGACACCATTGAGCAGCGGGAGCACCGCAGTCGCGGGGCCCAGCATCGGCCGAATCACGTCGAAGGCGTCCGAGAGCTGCCAGGTCTTTACCGCGACCAGCACCGCATCGACCGGCCCGACCGAAGTCGCATCGTCGGTGGCGTCGACCGACAGCTCGACATCGCCCTTCGGACTCTCGAGCCGCAGGCCGTCGCGACGCAGCGCGTCGAGGTGAGCGCCCCTCGCGATGAAGGTCACGTCGTGGCCACTCTGCGCCAGACGCGCGCCGAAGTACCCGCCCACACCGCCGACACCTACGACCGCAATACGCATCAATTCATGGGCCTTAGACGGCATCCCGGTTGTGTCGACATCCATGGAGCAAGGATTCAGGCTTCAGCCTGACGTCGGAGACCTGCCCGCCGTGCGCTAGGCGCTGCCAGCGCACCCTTCGAGATAGCGCATCGCCGCGTCCACACCCCGAGCCTCATGCGGGACGTCGACCAGCGCCAGGCCCATCTCTACTCCGGCCAGGGTGCCCAGCAGACTCAGATCATTGAGGTCGCCGAGATGGCCGATTCGGAACACGGTTCCGGTCAGCTTTGCCAGCCCGACCCCGAGCGAGAGATCGAACCGGTCCAGCACGACCGACCGCAGGTGGTCGGCGTCATACCCGGACGGCGTCATCACGGCCGTGATCGACC
>JASLOY010000187.1 GCA_030745255.1 Vicinamibacterales bacterium | reverse complement strand
GGGCCTCCCCTTCGCGGGCCAGCTGGTCCGGGCGTACGGACGCTGGCTCAGCCGGGACGACCGGAACGGGAGGGCGCCTGGGTTGCGGCTGTGTCACGCTGGCACCGGCCAATACAGGCGCTGTCGAACCTGATACCAATCGTAGTCGCCGCGTATCTTGCCGGCAAACTCGTTCACGCCGTCCGATGCAAGTAGCTCCGTCCGGCGCAGGCTGAGCGGGAGCACGTTCGGCTGGTTCACTCCGACGAAACTGGTGGCCCCCAGCTGAAATCCAGCTGCCTTTACACGATCGATCACGCGTCGATCTACAGCGCCGTGTGGATAGGCAATTCCCGACGGCGGCGCCCCCAGGTGCTCGGCCAGTCCTTGCCGAACAGCCCGTAACTCGTCGTCCAGTACTTCATCGCTCAGGCGTGAGAGCGGACGATGCGTGTATCCGTGCGCCCCGATCGTGGCATTCGGTACGGCAGCCAGCTCTCGCAGGGATTCCGTGTCCAGAAACAGGCGCGCCGTCGGCGGCCGCTCGAGGTAGCTGCCGACGACAAACACCGTGAAGGGAATCCCGTACCGATCGAGCACGGGCGCCGCCTGGCTGAGCACATCCCGGTAGCCGTCGTCGAATGTGACTGCGACAGCCGTACCGGTCAATTCTCGGCGTGCCAGTCTTGCCGCACCCGACTCGAGCGACACGATGGCGCAGCCAGACTCGTCGCGGAGCCACTGCATCTGATCCGCAAACGCTCGTTGCGTCACCGACATTCCATAACGGTCGCCGGGCACGTCGGTACCGACGGCGTGATACAGGAGAACCCGTAGCCCGGCACGCGGCCGGGTGCGAACCACGCCCACCATGCGGGCGATGCGCCGGACCCAGCGCTGCACCGGAGTGGGAGTGTCCGGGGCGACCGCCATCCTCGTCATGCAGGCACCCGAGACCGCATGAGCCCGCCGAGAGCACGTCCGACCGCCCACCTTAGCCACCGGCTGCTCTGCCACTCCCACTCGCCCACCAGGGTCACCTCGCGGCCGCCAAGCCCCTGCTTGAAGGCGCGGACACCGGCCGCTCGTACGGCATCGGCGCCCCCCATGTCGTACACAGAGACGCCCGCCTCACGGGCCACCTCGAGAAGGCACCATGTGAGCAGGTAGTTCGCGTAGCACCGGCGACCGTCGTCGCTGACACCGGCGAGAAAGTCGTCGGCGCGCTCTGCGAAACGTATGAAAGCCCGCATCGCCGTCGGCGCACCGTCGTCGTTGACCGCGACGGCAACGGTGAGCGCGTCTCCGGCGAGGGCGCGCAAGGCCTCGAGATCGGGCAACGTCACGAGTCTTGGCAGCCCCTTGCGCTCGCCCGACTCCTGGTAGACGCGATACGCGCCCTCGAGGGGGTCGTCGTGAGCCAACACCACGATGTGACCTCCCCGCTGCTCGCCGCGCACGAGATTGTGCCGCCAGTTCCGCGACAACGCTGCGCGCCTGGCCATTGCATCTCGCGACAAGTCGAGTTGAAAGGAGACCGGGTGCCCAAGTCGCCCCCTCGCACGGTGCCAGTCTCTAGTTTCGAAATCGCGTGTGTAGTCCGGCCAGACTTCGCGGACGGCGTTGACCCGCACCCACAGCAGCCAACCACGGTATCTCCGTCGAAGCGCCAGACCCAACGCGAGCAGCCCGGCATTCGACCCGGCGAGCGCCCCTGGAACCCAGACGAGAGCCAAGCGGGCCCATCGAACCTCGCGTACGAGGCACTGGACCATCGCGGCGGGCGTAGCATCCAGGAGCACGGTAGCCCGGCGTGGCGTCCAGCCCGCGCGCCGCTTGTACTCGCCCCAGGCATACGTCTGATAAAAGGAATGGTCCGACATCCTTTGTACCGCCGGGTCCCAGCCAGTGGCGGCCTCTGCGTCGCGCCACTCCGACCATTCGATCATCACAGGCACGGTGCCAGCATCACCTGACAATAGTGCGGCGGCGCGACGGGGGCCACGGCGTCCAGCAGGTCCGACCAGCACACCATCGGCACGCCGCGCCGCCACCGGGGGCCGGCGAATCGTTCTGGGCTGTCACCGATGCACCACGCTCGGTCGTTTCCGAATGCGTTGCATTGCCGCGAAGTCCTGTTGCGGTACTGACAGCCAAGAGCTCACGACCGGGGTCGGGGTCAGGCCAGGGGCCCGTCGTGGTCAGGCCAAGGGCAGGCCCCGTTGTGCGCATAGACCGTCAAGGCAAGAGACGTGGGTGAAGGCGCTCGCTCGTACGCGCCGCCAGCCGCACACACGAGCGCGAGTCCGCCCGCTACGTCCCATATTCTCACATCGCGCTCGAAGTACGCGTCGGCGCGGCCCGCGGCCACGTACGCCAGCGAAAGAGCCGCCGATCCCAACATTCGAATCTTGCGGAACCGCCCGACGTGACCGACGAATCGGGTCACTGCTGCCGGCGAAAAGTCGGTCCCTACTGGAAACCCGGTACAAAGGATCGCGCGCTCGGGCACCGCCGATCCCACCTGGGCGACGGCCCCGTTCACCCACGTCCCGGTTCCCACGAGCCCGGTAAACATCTCGTCCCGGTCGAAATCGTACACCGCAGCGACCAGCGGCAGGTCGTTCTCCCACAGGCTGACTGACACGCAGCAGAAAGGGATCCTCTGGAGATAGTTCATCGTGCCGTCGAGTGGATCGACGATCCAGCGTAGACCAGAGGTGGGGGCGTCGCCGCCCTCGAAGACGCGCTCCTCGGCCAGAATCGGCGCTGGCGATCCGGCGGACACGATGTCCGCGATCGCGTCTTCGGCTGCGCGATCGGCAGACAGTTTCACGTCGCGCATCGTCTCCGACACGATGACCGTGTCACGGTGTCTGGCGCGGGTCAGTACGCGGCCGGCTTCCCGGGCTGCACGCTCGGCCAGCGCGAGCGACGCTTGCGCCTGGAAGCACCGCTCCGAGGATTTCGGCTCAGGCATCATCGTCGAAGCCCCGCAGGCTGATCAGCGCCTCGCGGGCCTTCGGTTCAAGGAACAGCATGTCTCCGCCATACGCCACCATACGGAAGCCCTCGGCCAGCCGGTCCCGCACCTGAGTGACCGGCGGGTGTATCACGTGAATACCCGCCACCTTGTCCGCCTCGCCGGCAGCCTCGACGACCCGGTCCATGGCGTTGATTACGGACGGGTGTGTCAGCTCGCCGGCAACGCCGTACGAGGCTGAGAGATCGTACGGTCCGATGAAGGCGCCGTCGACGCCAGGTACCGCGACGATTTCCGCTGCATGCTCAACTCCTTCCCGATGTTCGATCATCACGATCACGATCGAGGCCTCCCGGTATTCCTGCTGGTACTCGGTGAATCGAGCGCCGTAACCTGGGGCGCGCCACAGCCCTACGCCGCGGTGCCCCTCCGGCGGATACTTCACGGCGTCGACCGCCTGCCGCGCCTCGGCGGCCGATTGCACCGCCGGCACGATGACGCCGCAGGCTCCGCCGTCCATCACTCTCTTGGTCTGCACGGGATCGTTCGCTGAGAGTCTGACGAGAGGCGCGCAGCCTGCCAAATCGACCACCTGGATGAGCGAACACGCGGTCTCGATACCAATGGCGCTGTGCTCCAGGTCGATGGCGAGCCAGTCGAATCCCGCCGCCGCCATGATTTCGGCCACCGGCAAGCTGCCGAGCTGCAGCCAGGATCCGAAGCTGGGACGGCCGGCTACAAGTTGTGCCTTGAGCGATGTGTTCACCGTCCGTCTGCCTCGAACCGAGCTTTCAGCCAGGTCGTCAGGATGTGGCTGATGACCAGGTGGACATCCTCGACGGGACCATACTCTCCAGGCGGCGTCGGCACCATAATTACAAGATCGCACAGATCCTTTAGACGACCACCGTTGAAACCGAGCACCCCAACCGTCGAGGCGCCGCGGGTCTTGGCGTACTTCGCAGCATCGACGACATTCGGCGAATTGCCGCTAGCCGAAATGATGATCAAGACGTCACGAGGTGCGAGCAGCTTTTCAAGCTGACCGGTGAGAACCCGGTCGTAGGACTGGTCGTTGGCAATGGCGGTCAACAACGCCACGTTCTCTACCAGGCTCATGGCGCGCAGCGGCGGCGTCCCCGTAACGAAGGTCCCGTTCAACAGGTCCGTGGCCCAGTGGGACGCACAGGCAGCGCTACCGCCATTGCCCGCCAGATAGACCATCTGACCGGCCGCGCGGGCATCGACCAGGAGGTCGGCCAGCCGGCCGATTGCCTCGACATCCAGGCGAGCCAGCAACGTGCCAAGATGATCCGCATACGCACGTCCGTAAGCAGCCGCGTCACGTGCCTCGCGGACTAGCCGGTCGACATGGTTCATACAGGCGCCTCCTGTGGAACACCGACCATCTGCGAGACGAGCCCCGCAATCCTGGTCGAGGCCTGTTCCGGATGGGAACCGAAACACTGAATGAGAACACGCTGCTGAACCTGCCGGGTAGGAAAATACCGCTCGCGGTCAATGGTGAACGCGCGCAACTCGCGGCGCAGGGCAGGCGACGAGCTAAACGTCGGGATCACCGGTAGGTCAAGGAACACCGAAGCGTCGGTCCCGGGCCAGCGCCACTGCCAGGTAGGTAGCCCGCGCAGGAGCGCCTCTTCGGCCAAGCCCGAATAAGTAAACATCACGAGGTCGGCACCGTCGAGATCCTCGTCGACGGTGCCACGCGTCACGCGGAGCCGGTCGCGAAACGGCGCGAAACCTGTTCGCGACGTCAGGTCGTATCGCGGATGATTGCGGATCGAGATCTCAATCGCGGGCTCGTCAGCGGCGGCCGCCGCCACCCCACGACACATATCGAGGTCGATTCCCTGATTCATCGATGCGATGAGCATCAGGCGCACCGGGCCGGGCCGCCGCGGCCGGTCCGCCGCTGGCCGGACGCGCACATGCTGGTAGCGCAGACCGCCAGTCACCACGACCCGGTCGGTCGCGAAGCCATTGGAGACCCACTGCCTGCGCGCCAGTTCTCCCATCACGAAGAGCCCGTCGGGCCCGGGCATCAGACAGCCGTCCGGCTCGCCAGCGAACTCCCGTGCCGCGTCGAGCACGCCTGAGGTCTTGTCGCGGCTATAACTGGCGTGCTGCGCGGCCCAGATCTGGATCCCGGGCGCCCCCGCGCGGGCGCCGGCGTAGAGGGCGCGCGCGTACAAGAACAGCTCCTGGAACGAGATCAGCATCCGGGGCTTTGCCTGCTGACAGGCACGCGCGGTCGCCACGCGAATGAGCTCCCACCGCGCGAGCGATGCGTCGGCCAGCCAGCGCACGAGATCGCGGCGCAGAAGCGGATAGAGATCCACCCCATAGCGGTGGAAAAGCCGGCGAAACTCGGGCGCCCGCTCGAACCTCAGGAACGTCACGAGCGGCCGGAAGTCGCAGGCGGTGCGGAGGACGTCGCTAACTGTGATGTACCGCTCAAGGAGCACGACCCCGGGATGTCGCGCGGCGTCGCGGACGATCTGCCGAATGGGCCGTTTGGTTTCGTGTGGAAACATCGTCGCTCGCGGCTCGCAGGAGGCGAGCCAGCCGATGCTCACACCGCGTTCCACGAGCCGTTCGGGCAGATCCGCAAAATAGCCGTCGCCCAAACGCCCATCGTCGGCATGCAGACTCCAGTCCCAATGGGCTTCGAGGAGCACGTCCGCGTACGGTGCCCGCGGCAGGCGCCGGCACAGATGCCACAGGAACAGATACCGAGCGGCTAGGTAGAGCCGTGCCATCCACCCGCGCACGATCACGCCCAACAGCTCGGCGCCCGATCCGATTCGGCCGGCTGCGTGCTCCTCGACCAGACCCTGCGCGAGCCGGGCAAAGACCTTCGTGCCCCCGAACACTCGGACTTGGACGGCGCCCGATCGGTGAACGACCGAGCGGGCGCAGAAAAAACGTATCAGGGTGGTATAGGTTGTGTCCGCGTCCCAAACGGAGTCCTTCTCGGACGTCCGGACATCCCACCAGCGCGAATACCCGGTCCCACGGTGCAAAGCTTGGCGCAGCGTGCGACCCCGGACGGGCGTGGCCGCCGCACCGACCACGAGGTCGAGATACAGGGACCGCGCCTGGTCGCGGACGTCCGACGCTAGACTTCGGCCGCTCACTACCTGCTTGGGCCAGCGCGTCGCCAAATCGGCCTCGTCACCGGGCGGCATGAAGCTCAGGACAAGCACGTCCGGCTCCGGCGCCTCGGACGGCCGCACGAAACACACCCAGACCTCCCGCGCCGTCCCGGAAACCTCAGTCTTCTCATAGGTGTGTCCGGCGCTCGTCGATGACCGAGCGCCAGAGACCGAGTCTGCCGCCTGCCGCTCACTCATCCAACGCTTCGGCCACGAGCTGGACGTGGGCGCTCATCCCGGCCTGCTGCAGCACTTCCTGAAAGGCGTGGCGAACCTCATCATCATCGTGGCGCACCAACTCGTCGACGATCGGCGGCAGCGCGATGTCCGGGTCACGGTGGCAGACCTCGGCGACTTCCTGGACGTCGAGCTCACCCGGCGTGCTGTACTCCACAAGCCGGAAGTGCTCCCGGGCAAGTGCCGCCTGCCACCCGGCCCGAGAGAGCAACTGGAGATGATTCGGCGGTACGAGCGACCGTGTGCGACCGCGCAGGACGCACACCTCGAACCCCTCGCCAGACATGGTTGTGATAAAGAGCAGGCCGCCTGGTCGCAGCGCCGTCCTGCATCGATGGAGGGTCTCCGAAAGATCGACGGCCCGCTCCAGCACGTCGAACGCCAGCACGGCATGCCCATTCGAGGGCGTATCGTCGGACTCCAGATAGCCGAGCGCGGCGACGATTGATCGCGACCGCAGCAGCAGGCTGCGAAGCTCCGGAACAGGCGGTCCGAGGTGCAGGCACGTCAAACCGGCGCCAAGACGAGCTGCGGCGGTCGACAGCACCCACTGAGCGCGGGGCGCCCACGCGTGGCGCGCGCGAACGTCCGCCGTAGCCGGCAATACCTGCTC
>JASLOY010000186.1:291-7063 GCA_030745255.1 Vicinamibacterales bacterium | reverse complement strand
TGCGACAGCGAATCCCAGCGCCAGGCGATCTCCAGGTCACCGAAATTCTCGGCGGTGATCTGGTCGAGCGGCGAGTACTTGGTGTTCGCGCCGTCGCGTCCGAAGGCATGCCATTCGCCGTCGGGTACCCGTGACTGCGCCACAGCGGACTGCGCCATGACGACGATCACCGCGATTGCCAGTCCCCACGGCACCAAGCGCCGAAGCTGCCGCACCTGTCCCATCGGTCTCATGTCTGCCTCCGTGCGTGATTGAGCCCGATTATAGCTCCGTGGGACTGCGTCGAGTCGCGGCGATGGCGGGAGGATGGATGGTAGCCGTCCGACACGTCGAAAGTCGTCCTGCCTCAGGAGCAGGCAATGACCACCTTGCCACGAACGTGGCCCGTTTCCCAGTGATCGAGGCCGCTCCCACTCGCACCACCACCCCGGTGTCTGCAGGCACGGGGGTGTCGATGTCCCGCAGCTCGAGCACATCCGCAGACCCGTAGCGGTCGTGGACAATGGCCTTCATCGGGATGTCACTCGGCGCGGGGTGCGACGACCGGGTCGACGTGGGCTGCCCGTCGTGCCGGCAGCCAGGCTGCCATGCCGGCGACCCCGGCGAGCAGCGCGCCCACCAGGAGGTAGGTGGCGGGGTCGACGGCCGACACGCCGAACAGGAAGCCCTGCAATGAGCGGGAGAGCCCGGCCGCAGCCAGGCCGCCGAACATGAGCCCGCTTCCGGCCAGCAGCACGCCTTCTCGCAGCACCGTGCCGGAGATCGCGCTCGGCCCTGCGCCGAGGGCGGAACGGATGCCGAACTCCCGGGTCCGCTGATGCACCGAGAACGCCAGTACGCTGAATACCCCCACCGCGGCGATGGTCAATGCCAGCAGCGCAAAGCCGCCGATCAGGGCGGCGTTGAGCCGGCGGGGGGCCACCGACTCGGTCGCGATCCGCTCCAGGGTCATCACGTTCTCGATCGGCTGGGTCGGATCGAGCGCGCGGATGATCGCTCGGACCGGCGACGTGATCGCCAGCGCGTCGCCCGAGGCCCGGACGAACAGGCTGTTCGCCATCGAAAACTGCGCGAACGGCAGGAAGACCGCCGGGGGCACGTCGCGGTCGAGACCCTCGTTCTTCGAGTCTTCGACGATCCCGACGATTGTCAGCGGGTCGCTACCCAGCATGTTTCGCATCAACGGATCGCTCCAGCTCAGTCGCCGGTCGATCGGGTCCGCGTTGGGGAAGAACCGGTCGGCCAAGGACCGGTTGACGATCACCACCCGGCGGTTGTCCGGACCGTCGGTCGCGTCGAACGACCGGCCCGAGAGGAGCTGGATACCGAGGGTCTCGAAGTAGCTGGGGCTGACCGTTCTGAAGTCGACACGGGGGACCGGTTGTCCGGGAGGGATCACCTGTCCCGCGAAGCTCACCTCCATGAGCGGGAACAGATCCCGCTCCGGCGCAAGCGGCACTGTCGTGCCGACCGCCGCGTCCCGGACCCCGGGCACGACCAGGACCTGCCTGAGGATCTCATCGTAGAAGGTGCGTATCTCGGGGAGCGACCGCGTCCCGAACCCGGTCGGGATCTCCATCGTGAGCACGCTGTCGGTCTCGAAGCCCGGATCGACCGACTGGACGGCGAGCAGCGTGCGGCCCAGCAGCCCAGCGCCCGCCAGCAGCACGAACGAGACCGCGACCTGTGCCACCACCAGCGCACGCTGGACCCGCTTGCTGATCGTGCCGTCCGTCGTCCGGCCGTTTGCGGGGTCGATGGTGGGAGTGACGCCCGCGTGAGGCAGCCGCGGGATCGCGGCGAACACGAGCGCCGCAAGGGTGGCGGTCGCCGTGGCAAACCCGAGCACCCGCCCGTCCAGGGCGATTTCGGTGGCGCGGTTGGTGAGGCGCCCGATGAACGTCACCAGGGTATCGAGGCCAAGCCAGGCGATCCCCACTCCGACGCCGGCCCCGACCACGGCCAGCAACAGGTTCTCGATCAGCAGCGCCCGCCGGCGCGCGCGCCGGGTCGCCTCCAGCGCCGCGCGTGTCGCCAGCTCGCGCTCGCGGGTCACCACGCGGGTCAGCGTGAGGTTGGCCACGTTGGCGCAGGCGATGAGCAGCACGAAGGCGCCGGTGCCAAGAAGAATCCACAGCGTGGAGCGGGCGCGACTGGTGAGCTGGTCCTGCAACCCGGTGACGGTGATATCGTAGCCCGCGTTCTCGTCGTAGGCTTCCGGATACCCGCTCCGCACGGTCGCTGCGACCGAGGAGACTTCGGCAGCCACGCCACGGTCCCGAGAGGCGTGTCGGGGGGCAGCCGCGCGAAGACCTCGGTCATCCGATGGGTCCAATCATCGGTCATGGTGGCCGCCAGGTGGTGCGGACTCGAGGCCATGTTCACGAAGATATCGGTCCGCTCGGGGTAGGGCGGGGCGGGCGTGAGCACGCCGACGACCTCGACGCTGCGCCCGTTCATCTGGAACGTGCGGCCGACGACGGTCGAGTCGAATCCGAACACCTGCCCCCAGAAGTCGTAACCGAGGAGCATGACCGGCGTAGCCGTCGCGCCGTCGTCACCCGCGGTGAAGGTGCGCCCGAGCTCGGGTCGCAGGCCCATCACGTCGAAGTAGTTGCCGGTGACGATGCCGGACCGCACGAGACGCGGCTCGTCCAGACCGAGGACGGTGAACGTCATCGTCGACAGCTCGGCAACCTCATCCAGCAGGGTGGTGCGGTCTCGAAGCTCGACGATTTCCGGTACCGAGAACAGGGCGTTGTCCACGCCGACCAGCGGGGCGGCGTGACGCAGATACACGAGCTGGTCGCTGCCCCAGTGGGGGAGCGGGGTGAGGAGCACGCCGTCGATCACGCTGAACATCGCCGTGTTGGCGCCGATGCCGAGTCCAAGCGTCACCACGAACGCGGCGGCGTAGCCAGGGCGCTTGCGCAGCGCGCGCGTGGCGAGCCGCAGGTCTCTCCAGAGATCTTCGAGGGGGCGAACACCACGTGCGTCCCGCACCTCCTCCGCGACACGGTCCACGCTGCCGAAGCGCAGACGAGCCTCGCGCTGCGCGTCGCGCAGACTCATCCCGGCGTCGATGTGCTTCTTGGTCTCCATCTCGAGGTGCAGCCGGAACTCCTCGTTCATCTCCCGGTCTGTCCGGGCGCCATGGACAAGAGACACGACCCGTTCCCAGATCTCGGCAAACGCCCTCATGCCGGACCTCCCTTCCACTCCAGGACACCAGCGACGCCGGCGGCCGTTCGCGCCCACTGCTCGCGTTCCTTCTCGAGCTGCCGGCGCCCGGTCGCCGTGATCGCGTAGTACCGGGCACGGCGGTTGTTCTCGGTCTGACGCCACTCGGAGCGCACCCAGCCCTTTCGCTTCATTCGCTGCAGCGCGGGGTAGAGCGTCCCCTGCTGGATCTCGAAGACCTGCCCCGACATCGTTTCGATGCGCTGGGCCAGGCCCCATCCGTGCATCGGCTCGAGAGCCAGTGTTCGAAGCACGAGCAGTTCGAGCGTCCCCTGAAGCAAGTCGGTGCGTCCGGCTGTCATGGTCCTCCTTTTGTATGCCTTAAGGAAGAGTAGCTCGTTTTCTTTTGTATGTCAAAAGGAACGCGTCGGTCCCTGACGCGACGCTGACGTGATCGACATCGCACGGACCACTCGTTGATGTCGCCGCAGGTGGACGTCATTGCTACACTGCGGCGGAGCGTCAGGAGCGCGAATGCAGACCCGGCGGCGCTGCTCGGTGGCATCGTGGCGAGGTGCCCGTCGATTCGCAGGGTCGTAACAGATGAATACCCCCACCCACGTCGTGATCAGTGCGCTGGCGCTCCCACTGGGTGGCCATCACCGGCGGCGCGCTCATACCAGACCTGCCGATGGTCCTGTTCTATCTGACCGAGCGCCTGGTGCTGGGCACCTCCAACCGGGTCATCTGGTCGACCCGGTATTTCGACCCGGCCTGGCAGGGGTTCATAGACATCTTCAATTCGCTGCCGCTCATCGGCCTGGGAGCCTACATCGCCTGGCGCGCGCGCGCCTCCGCGTGGCTCGCCTTTCTGGCCAGCATGGCGGTGCACAGCCTCACCGACCTGCTGGTCCACCGGGAGGACGCGCATGCCCATTTCATTCCGTTGTCTTCCTGGCGCTTCATCAGCCCGGTCTCCTACTGGGATCCTCGTTATTACGGTGGGCTGGTGGGAGGGTTCGAGCTGGTGCTGATCGTCGGCGGCTCGGCGGTGCTGCTGACCTGTTACGGGCACCGGTCGTGGCGCGTCATCGCGGGGGTGTTGCTCTTTCTCTCGATTCTTCCCGCGTTCTATGCCTTGTCCGTGTGGATTCGGTGAACGGTCTGGAGACGGCGCTACGGGGCCCCCCGTCCCGTCCAGGTGCCCTTCGCCACCGCCGGCACGAACGTGTCGAGCCCGTCTGGGCGGAATGACAGCGTCCGTCCCCGTTCGGCGCTCATGTAGGCAGTCATCAGCAGCTCGACCACTTCCACCCCGTCATCGAACGTGAGATCGGGTGGCGTCCCGCGCAGAAATGCCCGGGCCATGTGTCGGTTCTCGGCGGTGTAGCCATACTCGCCCACCTCGTCGGCCACGACCGGCATCAGGCCCACCTCGGCGTTCTGCTTCTCGACCAGGTCCTCGCCGGCCTCGCCACGCACCTCGCGGCTGAAAAACAGTTTCAGCCCGCTGTCGAGGGTGTTGACCGACATCGAGTACTCGGGGCCCAGCAGCTCCATGCTCAACCGGAGCCCGGCGCCGACATAGCTCCACGAGGTGCTGGCCTCGCCGAGCAGCGCGGCACCGTCGTCTGTCTCGTACTCGACCGTGGCGCTGGCGAAATCTTCCGCCGGGTGCGCGCCGTAGTCGACCGCTGTTCCCATGGCCTGCCGCAGCTTCTCGCTGTAGGTGGGACGCGTCCATTTGAGCGATGCGATATGGCCGGTGATCCGCCGGGGCCGAATCGACGCGCGCGGCGCGCCGGGCGCCGTCAGCAGATGACGCACCACTTCTATCGAGTGACACATCATGTCGTTCAGCACACCGCCGCCCTGCAGGTCGCCGCGCCAGAACCACGGCATGTGCGGGCCGCTGTGTTCTTCGGCGGCGCGTGCCAGATAGGGCCGGCCGGTCAGCGCGGCGCCGCGCCGCCAGAGCAGCTCGCGTCCACGTGTCACCGACGGGGCGAAGAGCTGGTTCTCGAGATATCCGTGGCTCAGACCGGCCGCGTCGACCAGCGCCTTGACCTGCTTCGCCTCGGCCACCGTGCGCGCCAGTGGCTTCTCGCAGGCGATGCCGCGCAGGGTCGCGCCGTCCTTGACGGCGGTGCAGACTGCGTCGACGTTGTTCACCCGTGCGTGGTTCGGCCCGCACAGCCACACGGCGTCGATCTGCGGGTCGGCCACCATCGCCTCGATAGACGGAAAGGACCGCGCCTCGCCAACGTCGAGCTCACGAGCCAGCGCTGCCGTGGCGTCGGCGTGCTCGCCGTTCGGGCTCCACACGCCCCTCACGTCTGCCTCGCGCACACCCACCATCGATTGGATGTGAAACCGGGTGATGAATCCACTGCCGATGAACCCGATACCAAGACGCCTGGAAGTCATGGCCGGAATTCTGGCATGAAAGCCTCAACGGGAGTAGACTCGGTTCCTCATCGAGAGATATTGGTCGCCGTCGCCGCGCCGACGAAGGAGGCACCATCATGATCGTGCTTTGGGCCCTGACAGCGATGTTGACACTACAGCCCGCGTCGTCCACCGCGGGCCTGGACTTCGACGTCTTCAAGACCGAGGTGCAACCGATCTTCGCGGAGAAACGCGCGGGCTTTACCCGCTGCGTCGTGTGCCACGCCGGCGAAGGGAGAACCGCGTTCCTCGAAGAGCTGTCGCCTGGCGCGACAATGTGGGACGAGGCGCAGTCGCGCCGCAATTTCGAGCGCGTCGCCGGGTTGGTGACGCCGGGTCAGCCGCTGGCCAGCCGCCTGCTCATGCATCCGCTCGAACCGGCAGCCGGCGGCGACGAGTTTCACAACGGTGGACGACAGTTCACCTCGCAGGACGACTCGCAGTTCCAGACGATTGCGGCCTGGGTGCGCGGAGACAATTAGGCCGTGCGGCCGTTCAACACAGGAGTTTCAGCGATGGCTAACACACGCAGGTTGACGTGGACCCTGGCGGCGTCGTCACTCCTCCTCCTGCCGCTGACGGCGGCGGCGCAGGGCACCGTCCGGATCGTGCAGACCAACAGTGCCGGCGACAACGTGCACATCATCGACCCGGTCACCAACACGGTCGTGGGCGAGGTCACCGGCATCGAGCGGGCGCACGGGGCGGCGCCGTCGCCCGACGGACGCTCGATCTATGTCGCAAACGAATCGACCAACACTGTCGATGTCGTCGACGTGGCGATGCTGAAGGTCACCAAGAAGATCGAGCTCATCGGTCGTCCGAACAACATCGCCATCACCCCGAACGGGCGCAAGGTCTACGTGGCCATCGCGCAGTCGCCCGGGGCGCTGCAGGTCGTCGACACGAGCACGAACGAGATCGCCGCGACCATCTCGGTGCACGGCGGTGTGCACAACACGTATGTCACGCCCGACGGCAAGTATGCCGTGGCCGGTATGATCGGCGCGCGCAACATCACCGTGGTCGACACGGCGACCGACATGCCGGTGTGGTCCACCTACTGGGATCTCGGCATCCGCCCGATGACCTTCGACACCCATTCCGATGGGTCGACGCGGCGCATCTACGCGCAGCTCTCGAA
>JASLOY010000186.1:0-281 GCA_030745255.1 Vicinamibacterales bacterium | reverse complement strand
CTTCAACGGCTTCGGCGTGCTCGACTTCGAGACGCGCAAGGAGGTCGACCGCATCGAGTACCCGGACGTGCCGGACGATCAGCGCACTCCGGGGCACGGCGGCAACACGGCGCACGGCATCGGCGTCACCCCAGACAACCGCTATCTGGTCGCCAACAGCAGCCTGAACAGTAGCGTCTATGTCTACTCGCTCCCTGATCTCGAGCTGGTCGGCGGCACCCGGGTTGGGCACTCGCCGAACTGGGTCACGATGACGCCCGACAGCCGGTACGCCTACATCT
>JASLOY010000185.1 GCA_030745255.1 Vicinamibacterales bacterium | reverse complement strand
GTCCAGCTTGCTCGCAGAGTAGGACCACCTGCACGAACAGTGGCTTGAGAGCATCGATGTGGATCTTGCGGAAGTCGCTGATGGTCCGAAAGTCAGGGAGGTTCCCCGCCGCGAGCACGCGGAACGCGACATCGTCCTCGATCGCCTTGACGTACTCGACGTTCTCGGTGGTCGGGTTCGTATCGTCCATCCGGAGATTGCACAACCCGCCGTGCTCGTCGGCCAGGCCGAAGTTCAGGCAGATCGATTTGGCGTGACCGATGTGCAGATACCCGTTCGGCTCGGGCGGGAAGCGGGTGTGGACCCGTCCGTCGTTCGTGCCCGCCTGCCGGTCGGCGACGACGATTTGTCGGATGAAGTCGAGCCCGCTCGCGGAGGCGTCGGCGCGGGTGTCCACATCTGGTGGTGTGTCGGTGGCCATCTCAGTCCTATCGGTCCTAGCTCTCCGGCTACAGGCTTCAGGCTTCGGGCTTCAGCCGCTCAAGGGTGCGATCGATGCGTGCGAGACACGCGTCACGGCCCAGAATGGCCAACCCCTGGAACAGGCCGAACCCGACCGCCTTGCCGGTCACCGCCACACGGACTGCGTGAATGATCTGGCCGATCTTGATGCCCTCGACCTCGACAAAGTGGTGCAGGGCGGCTTCGAGCGAATCGGCTTCGAACGGCTCGGCGGCGGCCAGCCGGTCGCGACAGCGCCGCAGCAGTGGCTCGACGCCGTCCTTCCGTACGCGCTTGTCGAGCGCCTTCTCATCGTACGCGACCCGGTCGTCCGCCTGGAAGAACTCCGGATAGCTGAGGATGTCTCCCGCCACCTTGATGCGGTCGGCCGCCGCGTCGACGACCAGACCGAGCCGCGACCGCTGCGCGTCGGTGGGCGGCGTGTCGATCAGCCCGGCGCGCTCCAGGAACGGACACGTCCGGGCCACCCGCGCGTCGAGGGACAGCGCCTGCATCCGCCGCTCCTGGAACGCCAGCAGCTTCTGGGGGTCGAAGCTGGCCGCCGAGCGATTCACCCGCTCCAACGAGAAGTGCTCGACCATCTGCTCGCGGGTAAAGGTCTCTGTCCGGTCGTCAAGCGACCACCCGAGCAGCAACAGGTAGTTCACCAGCGCGTCAGGCTCGAAGCCGACTTCACGATAGAAATCAACCACCACCGGATTGAAGGTCTCGGGCGTAACCCCCAGCCCCAGCGCGGCGGCGATGTCGGCACCGTGGTCGTGGATCTTCTTGAACTCGTGATGCTTCAGATACTTGCTCAGCTTCCGCTTGCTCAGCTTCTCCGCGCTCCCCGGCTCGGCGACATACGGCAGATGGGCGAACGCCGGCAGCGCATAGCCCAGCGCCGTGGCGATGAACATCTGACGGGGCGTGTTCGAGAGGTGCTCGATTGCCCGGATCACGTGGGTGATCGCGAAGTCGTGGTCGTCGACGGCGCTCGCCAGGTGATAGAGACAGGTGCCGTCGGCACGCTGCACGACGTGGTCCTGCTCGAGCGCCCACTCGAACTCGACGTCGCCTCGCACCAGGTCGTGAAAGGCGCAGACACCCTCGCGGGGCATCTTGAGACGCACCGAGGCCCGCCGCCCCTCGGCTTTGAACGCGGCCTCCTGCGCCGGGGACTCGGCCATCCACCGCCGGCTGTACTGGAAGCGCCGCTTTTCCCGCTGGGCCGCCTCGCGTTCGGCCTGAATCTCTTCGGTGGTCGCGTAGTCGCGATACGCGGCGCCCCTGGCCAGCAGCTGGTCGACCGCGGCCCGATACCGGTCACCTCTCTGCGACTGGTAGTACGGCGCATGCGGCCCGTCGACCTCCGGGCCTTCATCCCAGTCGAGTCCGAGCCAGCGGAACCCGTCCAGAATCGGCTGGAGCGCCTCGGCGATGTTCCGTTCGGCGTCGGTGTCGTCGATCCGCAACAGGAACTGCCCCCCGTGACCCCGGGCGAACAGCCAGTTGAACAGCGCCGTACGGACGCCACCGATGTGGAGATACCCGGTGGGGCTGGGTGCGAAACGTGTGCGGACCGTCATCTGACCAACGATTATAATGACCGCCAGGGTTTGGCCGTTCGGGCGACACCTGACCTGAGGAGGAAACGACCATGCGCTGGCTGCTGACGACCGCCCTGCTCGGGACGCTGATGCAGGCGCCTTTCGAAGCAGGTCTGCACAACGCCACGATCAATGTCGACGGCGTCGGAGGGATGACCTACGGCATCTGGGTCCCCCGAGACTACGACCCGGCCACACCGGTGCCGCTGGTGCTGGCGCTTCATCCGGGGGGCTCGCCCGGCGCCGGCTACGGCACGCAGTTCCTGCGCGGAGTCGTCGGCCCGGCGCTGCAGGACTGGGGCGCGATTATCGTCTCGCCGGACGCGCCGGGTCGCAGATGGGCCAACGAGACCAGTGAGCGCGCCGTGATGGCGCTGCTCGACGACGTGAAGGATCGCTACTCTATCGACACCGATCGGATTCTCGTCACCGGGTTCAGCATGGGTGGCCGTGGCACCTGGTACTTCGCCTCGCGGCATCCGGATCTGTTCAACGCCGCCATTCCGATGGCCGCCCGCTCGGACGAGAGCGATGCCGCCAGGGTCGGCGACATGCCGGTCTATATCATTCACGCGCGGGATGACGAGGTGGTACCATTTGGCCCGGCCGAAGCGCTGGCCCGGACGATGGACGACCGCGGTCAAACGGTGGCCTTCCTGCCACTCGAAGGCGTCGGCCACTTCCAGATGGGCGCAGCGCCGCTCCAGCAGGCCGGCGAGTGGGTCCTCGAACGCTGGGCGGAACGATAGGAGCCTCGCACATCCTTGGGCTTTGCGCTTTGACGGTAATCTACTGACTTTTGACTTCTGACTTCTGACTTCTGACTTCTGACTTCTGGTGAAGGGCACATACCAATATGAAACATCGTCGTCTCGCGAACACCGGCATCTACGTCTCCGAACTCTGCCTTGGCGCCATGACCTTCGGTGGCATCGGCCCATTTCAGGCAATCGGCGCGCTCGGCCAAGCGGAAGCGGACACGCTTGTGCATCGCTCGCTCGACGCCGGCATCAACTTTTTCGACACGGCCAACGTCTACTCGGCCGGCCAGTCGGAGGAGATGCTCGGCAAGGCGCTCGGCGCGCGGCGGCCGGACGTCATCGTGGCCACGAAGGTGCGAGGGCGGATGGGCGAAGGGCCGAACCAGATCGGGCTGTCCCGCGTGCACATCATGCAGGAGTGCGACGCCAGCCTCCGGAGACTGGGCACCGACTACATCGACCTCTACCAGATCCACGGCCACGACCCGGTCACCGACATCCAGGAGACGCTCGGCGCGCTCAACGATCTCGTGCGCGCAGGCAAGGTTCGCTATATCGGATGCTCGAATCTGACTGCCTGGCAGCTCATGAAGGCACTCGGCATCTCGCGTCAGCAGGGGCTGGCCGAGTTCATCAGCACGCAGTCCTACTACTCGATTGCCGGCCGCGAGCTCGAACGCGAGATGATCCCGCTCGTTGAGGACCAGGGACTGGCGGTGCTGCCGTGGAGCCCGCTCGCGGGCGGGTTCCTGTCGGGCAAGTTCACCCGCGACAGCGAGACCGACCCGAGCGCGCGTCGTGTCACGTTCGATTTCCCGCCGGTCGACAAGGACCGTGGCTACGACATCATCGACGTGATGCGCGAGGTCGCGACTGCGCATGAGGTCTCGGTGGCGCAGGTCGCGCTGGCCTGGCTGCTCCACCAGACTGCGGTGACCAGCGTGATCATCGGGGCCAAGCGGCTCGACCAGCTTGACGACAATCTCGGCTCCGTCGACATGACCCTGACTGATGCCGAGCTCGAGCGGTTGAACACCGTGAGCGCGTTGCCGTCGGAGTATCCGAGCTGGATGCGAATACTCCAAGCGGACCGCGCGCCGGGAACCACCCGGAATTGGGACCAGTACGTGAAAAAGTGAGGGACGCCCAACCCTTTTTTCCGCCTCCACTGCCTGAATCAAACAGGTGTCCGATTCGTAGTACCTGGTAGAAAGCTGTCCGTCGACCCGCCAGGACGCGTTTGGCGGTACAGTACAAGGTGGTGTTCTGCGTCACGTCTGCTCGGGACGCGGTATTCCGTCACAACCGACACGGCTCTCTCGCCGAGCTCATAGAAGGAGAAGGTGTATGGATGACAACTTTCGCGTCGTCGACGTGACAAAGCTCAAGGTGCCCAAGATCCCTTGGCGAGCCGCCGCGGGCGGCCTGGCGGCCCTCGTCGCGCTGGCGGCGCTGGCCGGCGCCATGTATCAGGTCCAGCCCGAAGAGGTGGGCGTGATACTGCGGTTCGGGGAGTACGTGCGCACGACCGAGCCGGGGCTGCACGTGAAGATCCCGTTGGTCGAGTCCATGACACGGGTCCCGGTGCAGCGACAGCTGAAACAGGAGTTCGGGTTCCGGACCGTCGAGGCGGGTGTCCGCACCGAGTACGCCACCCAGGAGCGACGATTCGCCGATGAAGCGGTGATGCTGACCGGCGATCTGAACGTGGCGGTCGTCGAGTGGATCGTGCAGTACCGGGTGAACGACCCCTACGAGTACCTGTTCAAGGTCCGCAACCTCGACGACACGTTCCGCGCGATGAACGAGGCAGTCATGCGGGAGACGGTCGGCGACCGGACGGTCACCGAGGTGGTGACGGTCGGTCGCCAGGAGATCGAGTCCAGCGTCGAGGCCCGGCTGCAGGCGCTGACCGAGCAATACCAGATGGGCATCACCATCGACCAGGTGGTGCTGCAGGACGTCAACCCGCCGGACCCGGTGAAGCCGTCGTGGGACGAGGTGAGCCAGGCCCAGCAACAGCGCGACCGCCTGATCAACGAGGCGGAAGCCGAGTACAACGCTGTCATCCCACGGGCGCGCGGCGAGGCCGAGCAGACGATTCTGCAGGCGGAGGCCTATTCGTTGGACCGCGTGAACCGCGCCCAGGGTGAGGCCTCGCGTTTCGCCGCGGTCGAGGCGGCCTACCGCCAGGCGCCGGATGTGACCCGGCGCCGGCTGTACCTGGAGACGATGCAACGCATTCTGCCTGCGGTCGGCCGGAAGGTGTTCGTCGCCGAGGGTGCGACAGGCGTCTTGCCGCTACTCTCGCTCGACAGTGGCGCACGAGCAGCGACCGCCACTTTGACCGACACCACAGAACGAACCGGAGGTGGCCAGTGAACCGCAGTCAACCGATGTTGCTCGCGCTCCTGCTGATCGGGCTCTTTCTCCTGGGGACCTCGGTCTACACCGTCAATGAAGTCAACCAGGTGATCATCACCCAGTTCGGTGAGCCGCTTGGCAACCCGGTGACCGAGCCGGGACTGCACTTCAAGGTGCCGTTCATCCAGACCGCGAACAGGTTCGAAAAGCGATTCCTGGAATGGGATGGCAACCCGAACCAGGTGCCGACGAGGGACAGGCGATTCATCTGGGTCGACACCTACGCCCGATGGCGCATCACCGACCCGTTGCTCTTCTTCCAGCGGCTGCGAGACGAGCGCGGCGCGCAGTCGCGCCTGGACGACATCCTGGACGGCGAGACCCGCAACGCGGTTGCGCGTCACGACCTGATCGAAATCGTCCGGACCAGCAACCGCGAACCGGTCGACACGACCATCTCGCCACAGGAAGAGCAGGAGAGCCTCACCGCGATCGTCACCGGCCGCGAGCAGATCACGCGTGAGATCCTGGAGGCTGCCGCCAGCGGCGTGGCGGACCTCGGGATCGAGCTGCTGGATCTGAAGTTCAAGCGGATCACGTACGTCGACGAGGTGCAGCAGGACGTGTTCGCCCGGATGATCGCCGAGCGCCAGCGGATTGCCGAGGAGTTCCGGTCCGAGGGTCAGGGGCAGTCGGCGCGTATCCTGGGCGAGCGGGAACGGGACCTGGCGCGGATACAGTCGGAGGCGTTTCGCGCCGCTGAAGAGCTGCGCGGCTCCGCCGACGCCGAGGCGACACAGATCTATGCGGATGCGTATGGCCGGGACGCTGGGTTCTACGCGTTCACGAAGTCGCTCGAGACCTACGAGAACACGATGGACCCGGACACCTTCTTCATCCTCGGGACCGACAGCGAGCTGATGCGCTATCTCGAGGCGCCGAGGTAGGGCAGGGTGCTCGAGGAGACAGGAGACAGGAGACACGAGGCAGGAGACAGGAGGAAGTCGGAGGGCTTCGCCAGCCTCGGCCTAAAGATCTCGGAGTTCGGAGGCGGGGCCCTGTGGGCGGGGATGCGTGTATGTCATCCCCGCCGACGGACCGGGCTTGCGTCGAGACGGCCAGACGCCTGACCATACTGATGTCATGGTCGAACTTTCTGTCGTCGTCGCGCTCGTCATCGCCACGTCGGCGGCCTGCTCGCTGTTCGAGGCGGTGCTCTACTCGGTCCCGTCGTCGCGGATCGACGCGTTGGAGCGTGAGGGACGCCGCAGCGGCAATCTGCTGCGTCGGCTGCGCACCGAGGTGGACCGCCCGATCGCAGCAATCCTCTCGTTGAACACCCTGGCGAACACCGGCGGCGCCGCGCTGGCCGGAGCGATCGCCGCCAACGTCCTGGGGTCCGCCCGAATCGGGTACTTCTCGGCCGCATTCACGCTGGCGATCCTGTTTCTGTCCGAAATCATCCCGAAAACGGCCGGTGTCGTCTTCTCGCGTCAGCTGGCCGGCCCGATCGCCGGCCCGCTACAAGCGCTGGTCGTGATCTTCGCACCGTTCATCTGGCTCAGCCGCCGGATGACCCGTCTGCTGGTATCAACGGCGACCGAGCACGATCGCGTCTCGGACGAAGAGCTGCTGATGATGGTGCGACGGGGATTGCGCTCGGGCGACCTGAAACCGCACGAAGCCAACGTCATCAGCAACGTCCTGGCGCTCGAGGTCAAGACCGCGGGTCAAATCATGACGCCGCGGACGGTGCTCTTCACACTCCACACAGGCACCAGCCTTGCCGATGCGGCGGCCAACGAGCTGCTGCTGCAACACAGCCGGGTGCCGGTCTACGACGAGGACCCCGACGACATCGTCGGCGTCGTCCATCGGCGAGACATCTTGCGAGCCGCGGC
>JASLOY010000184.1 GCA_030745255.1 Vicinamibacterales bacterium | reverse complement strand
CCGGCCACCGCCTCGGTCTGCATGTTGAGCACGCCGACCGACACCGAGTCGGAGACCTTGCCCGACATCCGGGCTCCCGCCAGTATCGGTATCTCCCGGCCGTCGGAACCGATGCCGATACGGCGGCTGAAGAAGAGCTCGGTCTGAGCCGGATTGCCGCCAGCCACCTGCCGCACGCTGCTCACCGAGAAGACCCCCGCGTTCTCTAGAAAGAACGGGCGCTTTTCCGGAAAGAACAGGCTGAACCGATCGAGGTTGATCTGCTGCCGATCCACCTCGACCTGGGCGAAATCGGTGTTGTAGGTCAGGTCGAGCGTCAGACTGGGGCCAACGGCGTACTTCAGATCCGCGCCCACGTCGCCCAGCGTTATTGTCCGGCTTCGCACGTCGCTGTGCGCCAGGTCGCCTGCAACGTAGGGGACGATCTTGAGGCTGCGCTGCGTCGCCGCTGGCACCCTGATTCCCGACAACTGGCCGGCGAGCGAGAGTCTCAGCAGATTGTACTGACGCGGCAGGGGCGCCCAGTAGACGATCTCGTTGCGACGCCGGATGTTTCGCTGGACATTCAATCCCCAGGTCTGGACGTCACGAGCGGGGTAGCTCACGGTCCGGAACGGGATCGCAAACTCCGCACTCCACCCGACATCTGACACGGTCGTGCGAACCTCCCACACACCATCCCAGTTGCCGTTGAACCCGGCGCCGGATCCGCTAGAGGTTGTCGTGCTGCGTCCAAGACGCCCTTCTCCCGCATTGACGACCTGGCCGTCATACTCCTGCCCCGCCGGGCTGGTCCCGAAGACGAAACCACTTTGCTGATCGAGATACGTGTCGAGAATGATCTGGATGCTGTCACTATCGTCGAGAGAAGAGTCCCGGCGACTGTCGGAAATCGTGATCGACCTGGCGTCCCGGTCGTAGCAGACAACGCCGACATAGAGGGTCGTGTCGGTGAAGACGACGCGCACCTCGGTCCGCTCCGAAGCGGGCTCCCCTTCGTCTGGCTTGGTCTGGCGAAAGCCGGTCGCCGGCACGGCCTCCGCCCAAGCTGGATCGCCCAGGACCACGCCATCGAGCAGCGGTGCGGTCTGGCTGGCTACGGCGGCCGTGACGGGAGACGGGGCGGCGGGCTCCGCACCGGCTGCGGGCTGGGCCAACGTTGGCCGAACCGCCACCAGGCCCCAGACTGCGACCGCGAACATGCGACCCCGACGACCGACGCTACGACGCAAAGACACGATCAGCGGGAGGACCCGAGGGTCGTACCGGGCATCACTGGCATGAACGGACGAGAATCGACCGATTATACCTGCCACCGGGTCGCTCTAGCAGTCCACACACGAACCGCTAGGCCGCTTCCCGGATCTGGCGGCGGAGCGCCTCGGCGTTCAGGTGCTTTGGATTGAGCTCGAGCACGTCGTTGACACAGGTGTCGGCCCGCCCCGTATCGCCCAGCGCGAGGTGCGCCCGTGCCTCCATCAGCCTGAGGTTGTCCCGGTTCAGCGTAATCAACCGTTCGACCTCGAGAAAACGGACGAACCGTACGGCCTGAGCCGGGTCCTGGCTGAGGAACTCGCGCAGCTTCCCAAACAGGCTGCACTCGGTATCGAACCTCCGCAGTGTGGGCTCGACCGACCGCAGGCGCGCGGCATAGGTATGTGCCTGTCGCACCTTTTCCATGCCGGCAGCGGCTATCGCGGCCCGTTCCGTCTCGTGGGTCAAGTAGTAACGCACCTTCCTCCCAAGGTCGTCCGAATAGCGATAGGTCACGACTTCCGTGCCTTCCTTAAAGAGCGTCCGCGCGTCGCTCTTGTCGTCGGTCAGCAGGAGGCTGCCGCAGGCCATCGCCTCATAGACCCGCATGTTCAGGCTCGACGGGCCATGCGCGCGGGTCACGTTGATGCTGATTTTCGCCCGCTGATAGACCGCGCGCAGCGGGTTGCGTTCCAGGATCTCGCCTTGGTAGCTCTGTCGCAGCTGCTCACTGGCTTGCCACCCAGCGGCATCGTAGCCATGAATCACGAGTCCCAGGTCGGCCACCGCCTCGAGCAGGCTGATCCGTTCCGCCGTCGGCCCGCCAACGAACAGCGCCGAAATCGGTGCCGCCCCCAGGACGTCGTGGTCTGGATAGAACATGCGCTCGTTGACCGCCATCGGGAGATAGCTGACATTGGACACCCCGTTGCGTTTGACCACCTCGGTCGCTTCGCGGTCCCAGCACAACAGGAGGCTGCCCCAGTCCTGGAGCGGCGCGATGAAGTCGATTGCCTCGGGAGACGATGCGCCGTCGAACGGGAACCCGAAGTCGCACAGGTAATAGACAGCCGGGCGTCTGAGGAGCTCGTGAAAACGAGACCTGACGTCGGGCAGCGCGTCCTGGAAGACGCGGTCGAGATACTCGAGACCGTAGGAAAAGACGAGCCGCGGGTCGAATCGCTCGATGTCCGCGAGCGTCTCGGACACGACGCGCGCCTTCTCGTCCGGCGACCGGCCCCGGGCCGCCTCCAACACCCCCTCGAGGTCCAGCCACTTGACGCCCCAGCCAAGGCGCCGGGCGGCGTCGGTCAGGTCGACCATCACGTAGCGGGCGAACGATCGTTGCCGAATGAAGGTGAGCAGCTTCATGACCACATCTGGGTCGCGGTCTGCCGGAGCGGGTCCAGTGACAGCCCACCGGTCCGGGCTGTCGGTGCATCGACAGGGGCCCGCGCGGTGAGAACGTCGAAAGCGCCGGATTTGGCTGGTACCACACGGCCCACCTAGGTCCGCACCGGCGCGCCAGGGAACTGAGCAGCATCTTCCTTGCCACCTGTCGTACCGACCGCCTGGCTCACGACGGAAGTCCCGAACGGACACGGCGGCCTACACCGACGACCAGATCGAGCACATCACCCGGCGCTACACCCACGAACTGGTGCGCAAGAACGTCATCGGTCCGGCGGTCGACGTCCCGGCGCCCGACTCTGGCAACAGCGACGAACCAGCGGGACGATACTGGACTTCCCGGGGGCCACCAACCTGCCGCACTCGCTCGACGCTCTCGAGCTCGACTGTGACGTGCTGCTGCCGGCGGCGCTCGAGCTTCAGATTACCGAGCACAACGCGCCGCGGGTGCGAGCTCGGGTCCTGCCAGAAGGCGCCAACGGTCCAACGACGCCTGCGGCCGACGCCATCCTCGAGGAGAAGGGGGTGCTGGTCATCCCCGATGTCTACGCCAACGCGGGCGGTGTAATCGTGTCCTACTTCGAGTGGCTCAAGAACCTCTCCCATGTCGGGTTCGGCCGGCTCGAAAAACGGTATCAGGAGAGCGCGCACAGCCGCATGCCGTGCACCATCGAAGAGGCCACCGGCACGCGACTGACGCCGGAACAGCGGGCGTCTGTGGTGGGCGGGCTCCGGCCGCATCATTCCCCATTTGACGTGTTGTCCGGCGGCACATCGGCGACCGGCGAAGGCTCGTGCTCATCGTCGGTCCGCAACCGAATGTCCTGTGCCGCCGCAACCAGGGTCACAAGCGGCAGATTTCGGAGAATCGACTCGACCGGATCGCCGAACGGGTCGAGCAGCCGCATCCCCTCCACGCGAAGCGGCAGGAAGACGAGCGTGGCATCGCCCGAACGCTCGGACACGGCGGCGACATCAGCGTTCGCCACCGGCGTAATCGTCGCCTCGATGTGGCGCTCTTCGAGCCGATAGGTCAGATTCGCTGCCACCTTCTGCTCCCTGTCGGCCGGCGCCGGCGCGAGCACTTGGATGGTGGCGTCGTCCCAGTCGTCGTTGCGAGTCATCAGATAGGCAAACAGCAGCGCCAGACGGGATGAGGAATCGTCCTCGAACCACCAGACATCGATACGCCGCTGGCCCACGCTGGTCTCCTCCAGTCGGACCCAGTCGTTCTCGTCGGCGTCGAACACCACGAGGTTCTGCTCGAGCCGCACCGCGCGTTGGAGCAGCCGACCGTAGCGGAGCGCTGACTGCTCGCCGCGGCTCTCATACCAGTTGAGCGCCACGGTGTTGGCGTGAATCGGTCCGACGCCCCAGGCCTGCAACAGCGTCATGGAGGCCGCGGCGAGATCGGGTGCCGCCACGACGAGCGGAAACGCGTCGAGCCCGTCCTCTTCGAGCTCCACTCTCAATTGCGCCTCCGCCTCCAGCCGACGCGCTCGCACCGCCGCCGACCCGCTGTCGCCTTCAATCAACTGCACCGCCGTGATCAGCCCGGTCCCGCCGCTGATCCAGGACGCGAGACGCAGCACACGGGACCGGCGTGTCGGCGTGTCGGTGAAAAGCAAAATCTGTGGCTGCCAGTCGACCGGGCTTTCGGCCTGTGCGGCCAGCTCCTGCAACCCGTCCTTGACCTTGCGGTACCGGAAAGCGCGGCGGCTGTCGCGCCACCGGGTCGGCACCGCCGTCCACCGCAGATACTGGTATCCGGCAAACAACAGGGCCACGGCGACAGCGGTCGCCGCCGGGTCGATCGCCAGCATCACTCCGCCGCACAGGAACGTACCGAGCAAACTGGCGCGCGCGTCGTAGAGCCGAAAACGTGGGCGGAACGACGGGCTCGCACCGGTCGCCTCCACATAGGTCGCATAGTTGAGCAGCCCGTATGAGATGAGAAAGAACATCGAGACCACTGCGGCGATGGCGTTCAGATCGCCGACGATGATCGTGATGACCGCGATCAGCCCGGTCAGCACCACCGCGCGGCGCGGGTTCCCGGTCGTGGCATCGACCACGGCGAAAGGCCCCAGCCCTTTGAACAACCGGTCGCTGGCCAGCGCCTGCAGGATCCGCGGCGCCCCCAGGAACGAGGCGAGCGCCGACGACAGGGTGGCCGACAGCACCCCGGCCCCGATGAGCCACGGCACGGTGGCCACACGCCCCATCGATTCGTAGTCGCCGGCCAGATCGTCGAGCGGCAGGGCCGCCGCGAACATGACGATGGCCGCGCCATACACCACAGTCGACACGCCCACCGCCAGGAACGTACCGCTCGGCAGGCTGCGGGATGCGTCCTTCAGATCGCCAGACATGCTGACGCCCTGGGTAAAGCCGGTCACCGCCGGAAAGAAGATGGCGAACAACACCCAGAACGCGCCGTCAGGGACGTCCGGATCCGGGAACAGACTGGCCCTCAGCACCTCCGTGTCCCAGGCCGCCCAGGCACCCATGAAGAATGAGACGAGCGCGGCCACCAGGATCGTCATCACGAGATACTGGAACCGTGTGGCCAGGTCCGCTCCGGCGTAGGCCAGCGCAAAGAGAGCGACGGCCGCCGCGACGGCCACAACCTGCACAACGAGTTCGGCGCCCCCCACGAATGCGGCGACTCCCTCGCCGAACCCGACACAGTAGAAAGCCACCGAGACTGCTTGGGCGAGAAACAGCAGGACGCCCAGTGCGCCGCCATACTCGACCCCGAGGCTGCGCGAAATCAGGTAGTAGTCGCCCCCCCCGCGCACCTTCCGGTTCGTCGCGATGGCTGACAGCGACGTGCTGGTGTTTACCGAAATGGCGGTGGCCAGCCCGAGCATCAAGAGCGCCTGCAGCAGACCGGCGCTACCTACAACGTAGCCGAGCCGCCGGAAGAGGATGATCCCGAGGATGGTGAGGATGCTGGGCGTGAACACGCCGCCGAACGTGCCTAGCAGCCGCTGCGTGCCGCCGCCTTTACCGGCCGGTGGTGCTGGAGAGGTGACCATCATGGGCCAAGCGGCCCATCATATCAGTGCGCGCCGTCAGGGCAGCAAGCTGCGGATGTCCCTGACGAGCGGTCTCAGCACGTCGCCGTCGGTCCAGTACTGCCCGTGGCTGAACGGGTTCCAACTCTTGGCGAGGGTGCCGAGAACGCCGCCGCCGGCATTGACCTGCTTGTCGACGGTGAGGGCGCCGCGATACGACGTGCTCAGGGGCTTCAGCGGCCACCCGAGCACATCGTCGGCATCGTAATAGTTCTTCCACTGGAAGTTGTAGCCAGCCCCGGAGGTCTTGACTGCCTTGATCTTGTTCCTGGGCAATCCGGCGACGAAGATCGGTATGTTGCAGCCGGTGGAGTAGAAGAACTTCAGCGTCTTCAGGCGCCGGAAACGGGTGAGCGCGGGGTCGCTGGACGGTGGACCGCCGCCCTTCCACACGCCCTGGCGCGGGTTCGGGCGCTGCGCGTCCCAGATGTAGTTGGACAGCACCTGTCCGCCCAGTGAGTGGGCAATCAGCACCACCGGCTTCGCGGCACCGATGAAGTTGTAGGCCCGGTCCAGGGCGTCGAGGACCCGCTGCTGGGCCTGGTCGTAGGGGCTCCCGGTCACGTTGGCGCGGCGCTCGAGACCGGCGGCGTCCGAGAAGCCGAAAAGCAGGAATTTACGCAGCGTTGTCCAATCGACGTCCCGGGTCTTCATCCGGGTCCAGCAGGCCCGCTGATTGGGCTGGAGGACGTCCTGGTAGAAGATCTGGTCGTAGTAGACCCGCGCCCAGTCGCTGCTATCGAGCCGACCGGCCAGCTCGTCCTTGAGGGCGACGTCGAAGGTGCGGTCGTGGTCTCCCATGCCGTGAAGTGCGAGGACGACAACGTCGTGTGCCATGGGACATCCTCCCCGGTCGCTGGTCGAATGACAATGATGATATCTGGTTGGTGCCGGCGCTCAGTCTACCGTGGACGGGCAGGAACAGCCTACCTGCCCTGCACCACTCGGCTCAGAAGGTGTAGCGAACGGTCGCATAGAGGTTGTCGTCGCGATCGAACTGTCCGAAGAAAGTATGTGGCTCTGAGCCACCGAACAGATTGACCCCGAGTGCAATCCAGGCCTCGTCGCTCACGCTGTACCGGATCTCGGGGTTCAAGTAGAAGTCCTCGTCGTTCGGACTGACCCAGGCAAACAGGGACACCTGACTGGTCTGGTAGTTGAACGTCCGTGTGATGCGCGCCGTGAGGCTGTGCCGGGTGCGGTCGCGCGCGGGAAAGCCGGCCGGCAAGGTCGCGCGATAGGCCCCATGGTCGAGCATCCGCTCGGCGGAGTACTGCCCGCCAATCGTGAGATCGCTGCCAAACGCCCGCTGATAGCCGACCAACACGCGCACCTGGCTGTTCTCGATGGAC
>JASLOY010000183.1 GCA_030745255.1 Vicinamibacterales bacterium | reverse complement strand
AGTGCGCTGTGCGGTCGCAGCTGGTTGTACTCGCAGCGCCAGCGCTCGACGAGCACCTGTGCCTCGAGCAACGTGTCGAACCGCTCCAGGTTCAGGCATTCGTCCCGCAGCTTGCCGTTGAACGATTCCACGTAGCCGTTCTCCCAGGGGCTGCCCGGCTCGATGAAGAGCGTCTGTACACCGACCCGGCGGAGCCAGTCTCGCACCGCCTTCGCCGTGAACTCCGGTCCGTTGTCGGAGCGGATGTGGACCGGCACCCCGCGGCGAACGAACAGCTCGGCAAGACGCATCAGCACGTCCTGCGAGTTCAATCGCCTGGCCACGTCGATCGCCAGACACTCCCGCGTGTGCTCATCGACGATCGTCAGCAGCCTGAGCTTCCGTCCATCCGCCGCGCGGTCGAAATGGCGGCAATTGCGCGCCGCATCAGCAATTCGCGGTCGGTCCGTCCGCGTACAGCAGGCCAACATTCGTATTCGAAATCGGTGGCGGGAGTGCGTGGGAGTCGAACCCACCCAGGACTACGACGTAGCCCCACAACGGTTTTGAAGCTCGATGACCCTCGTATCGTTGGCCTCAGCGGCTGCTGTCCAAGGCCGTTTCGTTCGTGGAATCCATCTACTGAGTCCATCCAGTGCCGGCACCTGCTACGGCGTGTCGTGTGGATGGGTGGCAATCGGGTGGCACGACTGAGGGCAGCACCGAACACCGTCACCCCTCGGTCCTGCCCCTCATGCACAGCGGCGGACATCAGCTCCGTTGTTCGGATCTGCCGGCGGGGACGGTGAGCCGACAGCCCCCGCAGAGACCGCTGATCGGCACGCGCTGACCTCCCGATTCACAGCGCGTACACCCCCACTTCCCGAAAACCAGATGGCAGGGTCGAGCGCTGCAGCCGTACCGGCGAGCGATGGCGGACCAACCGCCTCCGCCTGGAGGTCGCTCCATGCGCTCTGGATGATTGGTCGCGCTGTCTCGAGCCGCAAACCGCCAGTGTCCGTGATGCCGAGGTACTCGGAGACCTTGCGGATCTGCACGTCCACAGCGACGGGCAGCGACTCAATACCGGAAATTGTCGCTCCGCCCGGATCAACCAACATCCGTACCCAGAGAACAGAGATCTTAGGTCCGCGGAGGAGCGGGAACCACGACTGTCCGCTGCTGAGACGGCGACTGAGGCCGGTGCGAAGCGCTTGATACCGGCACTGCGGCCAGCTGCTCATGCTCCGCGCGAAACGCCGAGCTTCGGTCGGCAGTCCGCTTCGCTGCCACACGCCGTTAGCGACAGATTACAAACATGTTCAATCCGACGAATGTCACCATCGCTTCGTGACTTTCGACCCTCGGTGGGCCGAAGGGACTCTTCTGGGATCCGCCTGCAAGGGTCCCCTCCCTTTCGCGTGTCACGGTACGTGCTGCGGCGCGCAAGAGATCGGTGCCGGGCGTACGCCCGGCGCCGATTTTGTCTTGCGTCGGTGAGTGGCGAGCGATCGCAGTGCACACGCCGCCGTTGCAAGCTCAACCGTATTGCGGAAACACTCCCACCCGTGGTCTCTCGGTTCGCCCTGACAGGCCACGGACCCCGAGGATTTGTCGTCTTCCCGTCCAGCGGGTGGCGCCTCGGAGTGGGAGGTGTTTGGTGACGTCTGATCACCGCTCACGCCCCGAGTCACCCGCGCCCGCGAGAGGGACCTTCGTCCCCCTCTATCCCTGAATAACGTCCCTTACCGGGCTACGCAGACATACGGTGTAATCCGGCCCAACGATGTGACACGTATGCGATAGCCGGCGGGCCACGTTTGAACGCGTCGGGGCACCCGCGCCGGAAGCGCCGAAGGGGGGCCGCGATGCCGACCGAGATGAGGGAGAGCGAGCAGCAGCCCGCCGAGCCTTTGGATCAGCTCCTGGAGTACGGCAGGGGCAATGGCTACCAGTTGGACTGGCTGCGGAAGCGCGAGACGTGGGGCAACGAGCTTCACCCAGATATGGAGCATGGCGGTCTGCGACTCCAGGACGCTGAAGTCGGCCCGTTCGGTGAAGTGCCCGATGTCAGTGACAATGAGACCGGCCGGCCGCGCGGCGCACTGCGGCGCGAGGACGCGCCCCGCGTTGGCAGCTACCGCGTCAAGTCGAAGTCCGAGATCTGGATGCGCAACGCCGCCGCACTTTACGAAGAAGCACTCACACGCCAGTGGTCCTCCGCTACGGACGTCCCCTGGGAGACGCTGAAGCCGCTGCCCGACGACATCGAGCGTGCGGAGTGCGAGCTGGCCACCTTCCTCTCGGATGTCGAGTTCGTCGCCGGTGACGTCCCGGGCAGGTGGATTTCGGACACCTCGCCGGACTTCTTCGAGCCGCGCATGTTCCTCGTCTCCCAAATCATGGACGAGGCGCGCCACCTGGACGTCTTCCGCAAGCGCGCCTTGGCCAACGGCGGTGGGCTGATGCAGCAATCGCGAGCCTTCGCTGGCGGATTCGGTAGCAGCATCGACAACGCCCGCGACTTCACCGAGATGTCGGTGCGGCTGCACATCAGCGGCGAGGGTCTGATCCTCTCCGTCTTCCGCATGGGTGAGCGAATGGCGTACAACGACGCGGAGAAGGAGATCTATCGCCTCTGCGGATCAGACGAGTCGCGGCACGTCGCCTTTGGAGTCATGCACCTCCGGTACCTCGCGGAGGCCGAGCCTGAGCGCAAGGAAGAGATCCATTGCCTGCTCGACGAAGTCGAGGCGGGTCTGGCGATCGGCGAAGGAACTTCATCCCAGAATCTGCTGACGCGCGTCGGGTCCACCGGCAGCTCGCTGGCGGTGCTGCTCGGCGCCGGCAACATCGAAGAAGGCGAGAAGCTCGCCCAGGCAATGCGGCAGCGCCAGATCAAAGAGTACATCCAGCGTGTGAAGGTCTCCGGCTTCGGCGAGCGGTTCGAGAACGGCCGCTCTGGTCCGGTGCTGATGAAGTACGTGGCGGGTTAGGCGGCTAGCCCGGAACAGTGCACGACCGTCGCTGGTCGACGGCGCGGCCGGTCCGCTGCTGACCGGGCGCGAGGATCGTAACGGAGAGAATCCATGGTTCTGACGAGAGACACGACACCGCGAGAGTCCCGGCCGGCCCTGCCCGATGATTTCGCGCAGCGGTTCGGGGCTCAATTCGCCGAACTCTCTGCCGAGTCCGGCGACCCGCGTGAGTTCAGCCTGCAGTGGGGCACGAGGGCGAAGCCCGGCAATCCCCAGGCCGGCCTCACAATCGACGACATCAACGTCGGCCTCTACGGCCACATCCCGGACCGTGCGGAGAGCCGCAATCGCATCCCCCGCGGCGCGATTGCGCTCAAGGGGGTGACCGACGTCGGCGGGTATTCAGTCTGCGATGCGCACCGGCTGTGGTCGGACCAGGCCGGCCAGCTCTACGAGGAAGCCATTCAGAGCCGCTGGCAGACAGCGACGGATCTGCCATGGGATACAGGGCACGGTGTGCCCGAGGACGTCGAGCTGGCGGTCTGCCAGGTGGCGACCGAGCTCTGTCAGCAATCGCAGACCGAGATCGAGGCCATCTCGAAGTGGTTCCGGGAACTCAACCCCATCTACCACGAAGTGAAGCTGCATCTGGCCTGTAACGTCTTCGACGCAGCCCGCATGTTCGATGGCTACTACAAGCGAGCGATGCTGAACGGCGGCGGGATGCTGCTGGAAAGCACGGGTTACCTGAACCGCATCATCCAGGAGTGCTACTCGGGGTGGACGGAGACGTCCACGCTGCTGCACCTCGTGCGCGGTTCGTTCACCCATACCATCCTGCGCTACCTGACCACGTACGGGCCGACTCAGCTGGACCGCGAGCTGGCGGGACGCTGTCTCGCCGACAAGACCCGGCACATCGCGTATGCGATGGACCACCTGCGCTTCTCGTTCTCAAAGGCACCTGAGCGCGCTGGGGCGTACGCCATCAGCCTGGTTGCGGCTGAAGCACAGGTCGCCCGCGACGAAGCGGACCACGTGCTCTGGGAGGCGCTGGCCGTCATATTCGGCGGCGGCGTCAGGGGCATGGACGAAGGTATGGAGATCGTGAAACGCCTCCGTCGAGATTGGGTGAATGACTACCTCGACCGGATGGCGTGGGCGGGCGTGATGCGGCGTGCTGGCGTACACCCGGCGCTCAGACAGTGGATCGAAGAGCCGGACACTGAAGCGGTAGGGAGCTAACGATGCCCCTGCACGAATACAGCTGCGTTGATTGCTCCGCGAGGACCGAGGTGCTCGTGCGGACCGCGTCGGCGCGGCCAGCAGTGAGGTGCGGCAAGTGCGGCTCGAACCGCGTGGACCGTAAGCCGGCCGGGTTCGCCATCGCGCGGAGTGAGCTCGACAGGCTGCGAGCGCTCGATCCCAAGTACAAGGCGATGGTGGACGACGAGTGGAGCAAGACCACGTACGCCGACCCGATGAAGTACGTCGACAAGATGATCCCGTTCGATGCTGCCGACGATCCCGGCGACCCGGTCGACTTCTAGTCGCGGCAGCAGACATCACACAGAGGAGGCGACATGGCTCACACATTTCCGTCAGTCGAGTGGTTTCAGGCCCTCGCGGATATCGCAAACGGGGACGACGATTTGAAGAAGTTCGGCACACTCGATGCCACCGTCGTATTCAAGGTGGCCGAACAGCACTACAGCGTGACCTTCGACATCCTCCAGGCTCGCGACGTGCATGAGAGCAGCGCGGATGACGCGCTCGAGGCTGACTTTGTCATCGAGCTGAGCCCTGAGAAGTGGCAGGGGATGATCGACGACATCCAGACGAACGGTCGAGCGGGCCGCGACTGGACGCTGAACACGCTGGACATGATCGACGACGAGCCGATTCACAAGAACCTCGGGCAGGACGGTTTTGCCGCGGACAAGTTCCATCGCTACGGTCCGACGCTGCAACGGTTCATGGACAACTCGTCCCAGCTCGAAACTGAGTTCGCCGGCGCGGCCGTGACGACCTAGCGACCGTCGAGACCGGATAAGCGTGTCGGCGCATCGTCTGTGACCGAAGACCAACGCCACATCGTGCTGGTGCGTGACGTCGAGTCCGAAACGACGCTGTGCGCGGCCGATGTGATCCTCCACGACGTCCCGGAAGGCGAACTCCGCGGGGATCTCTACCCGGCTGCGATGCTCGACGAAGGCCGCTACGTCCTCTGGATCGATTTCGAGAGCTGGCCTGTGCACCTGCTGCCGTCCGAGTCCAAGCCGTCCCCGGCAATGGTGATCCAGAGCGACACCGCCCCACCGATCCCCGACTCAAACTGATCGCGCACGAAGCAGCGGCGCGCGAGTTCATACGCGACTGCCACAAGTATCCAGTCATCGGTTCCAGCGGCCTGGATGAGGATCTCTGCGAGCCTCGCCTGGTACTCCGCCTCGTCGAGGGCGCCGACTGCGGGACGGTCACGGGTGAGGCCACCAGCACGTACGTCTGGAGTCACGACTCTGATGACTGCGAGCACGCGGGTGAAGCACATCCCGAGACGCAGATATCAGTCGTGATCCAGGGGGCACCGCTCGGGTCGCAGACCGAGTTCGCATTGCAGTGCGGATATCTCAGTGCCGCGTCGGGCGAGGGTGAGGCCTGCACGGCGGGCGAGTAGGCTCCAGTCCTCGGTCACCGCGGCGCCTCGAAGCCCGTCACCTCCGCGATCCGAGGTATCATCGCGCCGCTGCCGACGGGTATAAGGGGGAGTTCGATGACAACCGCCGAGCCAGAGACGCTCGTTACCCAGGACATGATCAATGCGCGTGGAGTGTGGGGGAGCGAGAACACCTCGTACCCCGTTACCGAATCGGACATTCGGAAGTGGGCGATCGCCGTCCATTGGCCGGAGAGACCACCCCGGATTCATTGGGACGCAGACTACGCGAACGGGACGCGATGGGGTGGCATCATCGCACCGCGTGACTTCAACCCGTTCACCTGGCCAGTCGAGCGACCTGCTCGTGCCTCGGCCGGTCCCGTGCCCGGGCAGACACCGAAGAAGGGCGAGAACATCCTCAACGGGGGCCAGGCAGACACCTTCTCCGCGCCGATCCGACCAGGCGATGTAGTCACATCGCGATCCCGCCTCTCGCACTGGGAAGAGCGGGAGGGCCGCCACGGTCTCACGATCTACGCCTACACCGAGACCGAGTGGCACAACCAGAGCGGTGAACTGGTGAAGCGGCGCATTTCCACTGGCATCCGCTACTAGCCCGGCCGACCGACGATAGGAGCCTCCGATGACACATAACATCTATTTCGAGGACATTGAGGTCGGCCAAGAGGTGCCGGCGTTCGAGCGTGAGACCGATTTCATGAACTGGAACCGCTACGCGGCGGTGAATGATGAGTTCGTCTACCTGCACATGGATGACGCGGTGGCCAAGGCCGCCGGGCAGGGCGAGGCGTTTGGCATGGGGAACCTGCGGTGGGCCTACGTGATGAACGCGCTCCAGAGCTGGGTTGGGGATGAGTCCGAGGTCCGGGAGCTATCGATGCAGTTCCGGGCGATCAATCAGAAGCATGAGGTGCTGACCACACGGGCCGTGGTAACTGACAAGCAGGTCGAGGATGGAGAGCACCGAGTATCGCTCGATGTGAACGTCATCAACCAGGACGGCGTCGCGGGAGCTCCGGGCAAGGCAGTAGTGGTTGTGCCCTCGCGAGGGAGCTAGCTCAGGTCAGGAGGCAGGCCCCAGAGCGCGGGGCCTGCTTGCTGGGACGGCCTAGTCGGTGCGTGGTTCGATGTTTGACTTGATGGTCTGCCTCACGTCCTCGCTGCCGCTGTGCACGCTGCCGGCACCCCGCCCGAACAGGAGCTGATTGAGCTCGTCGCCGACGTACATCGCCGCGGCGTCGGTGCTGGCCGCTGCCATTCGGAAGGCAGTCTTCGTGCGTTGCACGGCCCATGTTTCGCGGCTGTTGAGGAGTTCGACAAATCCCGGGCCGGCGCGTGCCGCTCCGTGCCCCGCTGTGTCATCAGCTGCCACGAAGGTGGGTGGCAATATGGTGGCATCGGAGCCTGCGTTGGCCCTTGCTCGGGCGATAGGCCTCTCTCCATGGCCTCTTCGAAATATACCGAACGAGC
>JASLOY010000182.1 GCA_030745255.1 Vicinamibacterales bacterium | reverse complement strand
ATCGATGCGGCGGACGAAATGTATCGCGACACCATGATCTCGGACGAAACCTGGGCCGCGCTGTCAGAAGACTACGACACTCATCAACTGATGAGCATCGCCGCGATCGTGGCGCGGTATCGGAAAGTATCGATGACCCTGAACGCGCTAGGCGTCCAGCCGCTGCCGACCGACGAAGGCTTTCCTGAGCTGGCAGGCTACTGAGTTCGGTTTGCGACGGCTGGACGCCAGGCGCGCACGGCGCGCCCCGCGGTAGCGGCGTGGGGCGGTGGGGCCCCACAAGCTACCGCGGGGGGTTCGGGGCGAAGCCCCGACTGAAGAGGTCCAGCCGCTGCCGACCGACGAGGGCTTTCCTGAGCTGGAAGGCTACTGAGTGCGGTTTGCGACGGCCGGACGCCAGGCGCGCACGGCGCGCCCCGCGGTAGCGGCGTGGGGCTGGCGACCCGCTGCAGAAACCCGGCTGCATTCGAGCAGCGCTGAGCTCCGCCTGGACTACGTTGCTCCTCGGTCGCAGATGCCCAATCTGCTCCCTCGTCGCGCCTTGCCAGGCGGGCTCACCGCCGCTCTCGGTGCGACGCGGGGTTCTGCAGCGGGTCGCAGGGGCCCCCGCTAGCGGCCACGTGGGGTTCGGGGCGAAGCCCCCTCCCCACCTGAACAGGGCGCGCACGGCGCGCCCCGTGGCCGCGGTGCGGGGCGAAGCCCCGTCTAAATAAAGAAAAAAAAGGACCCCGGTCCTGTCGGACCGGGGCCCAGGATGGTCTGCGTCGGCGGCGTTGGGTTACCCCGCGTTGGGGTCCCCCCGCGCCACCAGCACGCTGGAGGTCCCTACGAGGACGCCACCTCCGCAGAGCCACTGGTTAAGTCGTCCACAGGATCACCTCCTTCGCTGGGCGTGTATCGGGAACGGCAGGTCCCAACCCGCCCGGTCTCGGGGCCGCCCAATGCCTCTCCGAGACCGCCGCGTCGAGCGCGGAGCGACAACTCAATCCTTGGCCATGAGACGCCCGATGTCAATCTTCGTCGAACCGGCCTCGGCACAACAGCGATGATTGTGGCGCTGCATTCGATCAATCCAACGGCTCGATCACCGCTAACGTCTTGGTGGTAGCCCCGACGACCGCCTTCACCGGGATGGTGCGGTCGAAGGTCGCCAGACGACCGCTCTGTGCGCGCGCCAGACCGAGCAGGTAGATGTCGGTCAGCTGGCGATGGCCACTCAGCATCGTCTGCCTGAAGCGAGTCTCGTCGCGCAGCGTCACGGCGTCGGGCCAGAACTGATGGTCCTTGCCGCGACAGAACTTGCCAAGCCGGCCAAACAGTTCGGGAGCGCGGGCGACCGCGCTCCCGAACGCGGGGTTGGACAACACGCGCACGAAGCCGTTCTCGGTGACCGGACACGTCGCCCAACCGTGACGGCGGTTGTCTGCGAACCAGTCGTGCGCCAGATCGTGATGGACGTGGTCGGGGTCGAACAGGGCGACGAGAATGTTTACGTCGAGGAGCGCCGGGCGACTCATCGAGGTTCCAGGCCCTCAAGCCTTGCAACGCTCAACTCGCTGGTCGTCCCGCAGCTCGTTGACCTGCTTCATCGTTGGGCGCCGAGCACCGCGGGGCCGGTGCGGGAGGACCGGAACGCCGTTTCTGGTTCGGGCCGGGCGCGCAGGCTGGAGTGCCGCGCGCGCAAGATCCGAGATGACGCGGCCAGCAGTCAGGCGGCGTACGGCCGCCAGTTCCTTGACTGCCTGGAGGACGTCGTCGTCGACATCAAGGGTGGTGCGCACGGGCCGAGCATCACGCATCGCACATCAGATGTCAACATCACTGTGACCTGACGCAGCTCCTGGATTGCCACCGAGGGAAAGGCGCCGAGGGTGCCCGAACCCTCGAACACGTAGAATAGGCAGGTGGTGTATCGGGATCGGCGCGGCGTGGAGTACGACCCGGTGCCGCTGCCGACACACGAAGTGACCGCCGCCGTGGCGGTTGACGCGCGAATCGTGAAGCGCCCCGCCGCGGCACGCAAGCCAGTGCCCGTCTATACCGGCACCGACGGTGCCGAGCTCGCGCAACAGCCCCGTGGCCACCGGCGGCAATGGAACGACCGGCAGTGGCTCGCCTTCGAGGAACACCGCAGCGTCGAGCAGCAATCGTCCAAAGAAGACGAGCCGAGGGCCGCGGCCTGGGTCGTGCGGCCCCACGACCCTGCCCCACATTGAGACGTCCGATTCCGTGGCCCACCGGCGCCTCCGCGGTTCAACCAGCTCATATTTCGACGATCAGCGCCGCCGTGGTTCAACCCGTGGCAGGATTGACGCGTGAGCACGGTCGACGCATTGATTGTCGGCGCCTTCGTCGTCTACGCCGTCAGCGCCGGTTTCCGGAACCGGCGGCAGGCGTCGAAGAACCTCGAGGAGTATTTCCTCGCCGGTCGGACGTTGCCGGGGCTCAGCATGGCGGCGACCCAGTTCGCCGCTGACACCCCACTGCTGGTCACTGGCCTGGTGGCCACCGCCGGGATCTTCGGGCTCTGGCAGCTGTGGATCTACGCCATCACCTTCCTGCTGATGGGCTTCGTGTTGGCCGGGGCCTGGCGCCGCGCCGGGGTCGTGACCGACGCCGAGCTCACCGAGGTGCGTTACGGCGGCACGCCGGCGGCGGTGCTGCGCGGCGTCAAAGCCTTCTATTTCGGCACCATCATCAACTGTGTCGCGCTGGCCTGGGTGTTGTTTGCCGCCGCCACCATCGTCGAGCCGTTTCTACTGTGGAACGAGTGGCTACCGGCGGGTCTCATGCAGCCGATCGTCGGCCTGGTCGAGGCGGTCGGCATGCCGCTGACGGTCGGCGGGCTCGATGACCCGGAAGTGTGGATCAAGTCGGCGAACAACCTCAGCTCCCTTGTCCTGATCTTGGGGGTCACGGCGCTCTACTCCGCGACCGGCGGTCTGCGCAGCGTCGCGGCGACCGACGTCGTCCAGATTGGCATCATGTCGCTCGGGACGGTGGTGTTCACCGCCATCGTCGTAGCCGAGTGCGGCGGTTTTGCTGGGCTCACAGACCGCGTCTACGAGCAGTTCGCGGCCGGCGGACCGGGTGGCATCCTGCCCGACCAGATACTCGCCTTCACGCCGGATCGGGGGAAGGACGTGACCCTGACGGTCCTCTCGTTGCTCGGGTTGCTCTGGCTCATCAACTCGGTGTCGGACGGCAGCGGCTATCTGGCTCAGCGGGCGATGGCCTGTCGCAGTGACCGCGATGCGAAGACGGCGGCGGTCGTCTTCACGTTCACCCGAGTGCTCGGGCACACTGTGCTCTGGCTGACGCTCGGGGTCGGGTTGCTCGTGTTGTTTCCGCCCGATCCTGGACTCGCTCCAAATCTGCTGCAGGCGGACCGCGAGGCGACCTACGTACGCGGCATGGCGGAGTTGCTGCCACCCGGTGTGCTGGGGCTCATGCTGACCGGGATGCTGGCCGCACTCGCGTCCACGGTCGACACGCATCTCAACTGGGGGGCGTCCTACTGGACCAACGACATCTACAAGCGCTTCGTCTGTCAGGCGTGGCGAAAGACCGAGCCGAGTGGTCGTGCCCTGGTCTGGGTGGCGCGTGCATCCAACGTGGGCATTCTCGTGATTTCGCTGGCGATCATGACGCAGCTGACATCCATCAACCAGGCGTGGCAGATCAATCTCCTGTTCGGCGCCGGTCTCGGCGTGGTGCTCGTGCTGCGCTGGCTCTGGTGGCGGATGAATGCCTGGGCCGAGATTGCCGCGATCGTCGTCTCGTCGCTGGCGGCGCCGCCGCTCATGCTCTACCTCAACGATGACCAGCAGGCACTCCGACTGCTGCTGGCCGCAACGGTGTCCACACTGGCGGCGCTGGCGGCAATCTGGTTCAAGGGCCCTGAGGAGGAGGCGCGGCTGACGTTGTTCTACACGCGGGTGCGGCCGGTCGGTTTCTGGGGGCCCGTCGCGAGGGCGACGGGTGCCGCCGACGCTCAGGGACCACGGCGCCTGTTGAGGGCGCTCGCCGCGATGGCGCTGTGTTCGCTGACCGTCTTCTGTCTCCTGGTTGGTGTTGGTACCTGGCTGGTCGGCAGCCCACCCCCGGTCTGGCTCCATTCGCGACCGACCTGGATCGGCGGCCTGCTGCTTTTAGGCCTGGCGTTGTGCCCCCTCTGGTATCGCCTGGGGTACAGGACGGACGGGGCTGGGGATGATGGCGGGGCGCCATCTGAAGCGCCTGAAACCCGTCGCTCGTAGCCCGAAGCCAGGTGTGCAGGCGGGGAATGCTCGCCTGCTACCGCGTCACTTCGACCACCACGTCCTCGGTGGTCGACAGCCCGCCGTCGTGGGCCTGGATGCGCAGCACGTAGCTGCCGGGCTCGCTGAAGGCGGCCTGGGTTTCCCAGCGGCCGTCCTCGGGAGAATCCGGCGTCGACCATCCGGGCGACCACGGCGAGTTGCCGCCGACCCGGGTGTCTTCCCACACGGAAATCTGTTCCGGCTCGAAGCTGACTGCGCTCCCGCCGCGGTACACGAACCACGACACCCGGAGGCCGGTCGCGCTGTCGGTGGTGATACGCCCGGGGCGTCTCGGGTTGGTTGGTGCCAGCGGGCGCGCCCGCGGGACACCGTCGTCGGTCACCGTCGCGGCCAGTGACAACGGTTCCCCGACCCTGACGGATCGTGTCAGGTCGCCTTCGACGGCGAGTGTGGGCGCCTTGTTATCCGGCAGCTCGGGCGTGGCCCCGGCCGCACCGGCGGCGCCGTTGTTTGCCTGAATCACCAGGTCGTCGATGTAGTAATCACGCTTCAGCGTGGCGTAGGCGCGTTCGGTTCGCCCGTTGCTCGTCAGCGTCCAGACCACCTCTTTGTCGCCGAAGTCGGCCGGTACCTGGATCCGAAACACGAACCGGTTTCGGCGGGGGTGGAAATGTGTCGGCTGCCCCTGGTCAGGGCCGCCCGGCTCGATTGTGTTACCGGGTCCGATCGGGACGTCGATGACCTGCTCCCAGTTCCGGTTCATGTATCCGAACACCAGGTTGTACGACCCGTCGTCGTTTTGCTCCCAGCCTTCGTATGCGGGAGCGATGTTCTGGCCGGTCGCGAATGACTGTTGCGCGCGGCTCTCGGGTGCAGACGTCAGCAAGACGACCCCGGCGAGCAGCAACGCCGCCGACCGGATCCACGTGCGCGGAATGCGTCTGGAGTGCATGACCGGGCCCCGGGGCTACTGACCGCCGCCCGTGGTCGACGCGCCGGTGTCGGCCCCGCACAGCAGGCAGCCGATGTCGTCGACACCGGTGGCACGCATCATCTCCTCCCGCCGCGTTACCTCGGCCGAGAACTCGTCGTCGTCCATGTAGATCGCTTGCAGGAGATTGATGAACATGTTGTCGACCGATCGGTGTCCCGACCCGGACCAGTTGCGCGGGTCCGGTACGTTCGGGTTGGTCAGCGAGTTGTTGAAGTAGCCGGTCAGGTGGAGGATGGTGCCCTTCGGCAGCAGCGGCGCGGCGTCGTCTTCGTACTTGTAGACCCGCACCCAGTTGTGGTCGTACCCGGAGCAGTTGAGCGTCTGCACCGTGGTGCCCCAGACGGCGTCGAGACACATCCTGACGCCCGGGGCGTGCATGTGCGGCTCGTACACGCTGACCTTGGTGTTCTCCGGCAGCGTGAAGTAGGCGTCCATCCGCTGGTTGTCTTCCAGTCCCCGGATGTCGATGTCTGGGCCGTTGCCGAAGAAGAGCAGCTCGACCTCCTTGGTCGGTTCGTACTCCTTCGGGTGGAACTTGAAACCGACTTCGAGCCAGGCGGTGGTGTCGGTGCCGTTCGAGTGCAGGTGCGTCGACGGGAAGATCAGCTTCGACCCGGCCTTCAGGAGCGGCCCCGCCTCTTCGTCGAAAATGTCGGCATTGCGTCCCACCTCGTGCACGGGCCACTGGTAGGCGTCGCGGGGACCGTCATCCGGGCCCATGGTGGTTAGCGCCGAGTGGTGCACGACGAACAGGCCGCCCACGGTGTCCGAACGCACACCGCGCTGCATGTCGTTCCGCTCTTTGTATTCGATCGCCGCGACGTAGCGGTCTTCGGTCAGACCGGAATCGGCTTCGCCAAGTGTGCCCCACCAGTCAGGCGCCAGCCCAGGCACCTCGATCGGTGTCGACGACACGATGAGGTCCGGCTGCCCGATCTCCCATTCATCGACGTCGATGAAGGCGGGCGGCGCCGGCATGTCGGCCGGGTTCCCCCGCGGCGCTCCGGCGTCGGCCCAGGTGGCGATGGTCGCGATGTTCTCATCGCTCAACGACCAGTCGTCTTTGAACCGCTGGATGCCGATGTCCTTTTCGATATACCAGGGTGGCATCACTCCCATCCGGTTACGCAACCCGGTCCGTTGCTTGATGGAGCGCGCCCAGGGGCGCACCTCCTCGTAGGTGATGAGCGACATCGGCGCCAGCGAATTGGGCCGGTGGCACTTCTGGCAGCTGCGTTGCAGGATCGGCGCGATGTCTTTGGTGAACGTCGGGTCGTCGGTTGGGTTGGCCTGAGCCGCCGCCAGCTGAGGTGCCGCCGCAAGGACGGCGAGAACGAACAGGCCCTGAGCCGCCACCGACACCGGCGGAACGCTCGGTGTGATCGTCATTGGTCCTTCCCCCCAGGCTAATCGAAGCCCGTCAGCCCGATCCTAGTGCAGGTTCGCTCTGCGCACAAAGTGGAACACGCGTAGGGAAATCTCCCCTGCGCTACGCGGTGTCGGCCGACCCGGTCCCGCCATCGCGGACGAGCATGTTCAGATACTGGATGAACGGCTCTCCGTCGTACCGCTCGCATGCGTCGATGGCCTCGGTGGCGATATCGGCGAAATAATGGTCGAGGACAGTCGCTCGTTCATGCGCCAGCGGCGGGCTGCAGTAGCACGTCTCGCTCCACCGCACCTCACCCGAGTCGGCGATAACCGCTCGATCCAGCGAGTCCACGATCTCCTGTCCATCGGGCTTCTGCGCCGCGATCGACCCGTCGTCGAGCCGTCGCCGCAGCTCGGCCGCCGTGTCCTCCTTGAACCGCGCCGTTACACGATAGACAGCCATCCTCTTCGGACTTCTGTCTCCTGACTGTTCGCG
>JASLOY010000181.1 GCA_030745255.1 Vicinamibacterales bacterium | reverse complement strand
GTCTGCGCGGCGTGCTCTCGGCGTCCTGAGCAGCGGCGCCTGCTGACCCACCGGCCGCGCGACAATGCGCGGCCCGCGGGGCGGCGTGGGGCGAGGCCCCGTCCAGACATAGACCTCAGTGCCCTTGACGGTCTAGGATCTCTTCGATCTGGTCCATCACCCGGTCCATTCGGGCGATGAGCGCGTCGTAGGGCACATTGGTGGCCAGGTCGATGCCGTATTCCCTCAACAGCTCGTAGGCATAGCGGGAACCGCCGGCCGAGAGCACCGCCAGATAGTCATCCCGCGCCTGCTCATCGCCGGTCAGGAACCGCTCGGCGAACATCGTCCCACCGGCGATGGACGTTGCATATTGAAACACGTAGAAGTTGCGGTAGAAATGCGGGATGAACGCCCATTCGACCGCATAGGCCGGGTCGATGGTCATCACACCGGTGTCGGCGCCGTGGTACTGCCTGAGCAGCGCCTCGTAGACCCCCGTCATCTTCTCGCCCGACAGCGCCTCGCCCGCCTCGACCAGCTCGTGAATCTTGAGCTCGAACTCGGCGAACATCACCTGACGGAAGAAGGTGCCGCGCGCCGCCTCGAGCGCGGTACCGAGGTAGAACAGACGCTCGTCGTCCGTGATGTCCTGTCCGAGCATGTATTCCTGCAGCAGGACTTCGTTGGTCGTCGAGGCAATCTCGGCGGTGAAAGTAGCGTAGCCGGCGGTCTCGTACGGATTCTGCTCTTTGGCCAGCATCGTGTGTATCGCATGCCCCCACTCGTGCGCGAACGTGGACACGTCGTTGAACTGACCGTTGTAGTTCAGCAGGAGATACGGGTGCACGTCGTAGACGTCGCCGTACATGTAGGCGCCCGGCGCCTTGCCCATTTGCGGATAGACGTGCATCCAGGCCCCGCCAAACCCTTCCTCGAGCAACGCCAGGTAGTGATCGCCAAGCGGTGCCGCCGAGGCGAGCGTCAGCGTTTTCGACTCGTCGATGTCGAACGTGCGCTCGGAGGCGACCAGATTGGGATAAATGTCGTAGTAGTGCAAGTCGTCGAGCCCGAGCATCCGCCGCCTGAGCCGGAAATAGCGATGCAGGGTGGGCAGGTGACGATGCGCCGCCGCGATCAACGTGTGATACACAGCAGTCGGTATGTTCGGCCCGGAAAGCGCCGCGTCGAGCGCGTTCTCGTACCGCCTGGCTTTCGCCTGGAACACATGCGTCTTGACGAGGGTGTCGAGCGTCTGGCCCAGGGAGGCCTCGTAGGCCTTCCAGGCGCCCCAAAACCGGTCGAACACAAGTTTGCGATCGCCCCGGTGCTGCGACGCCCGGTGGAGCGAGTAGGCGGCCTGGTCCAGCCGGACCTCTTCGTCGGTCGACAGCGTGACGGTCGGGAACGGCATGTCGGAGCTGGTCAGCATGGCGTAGATCCGCTCGGGCCCCTGCACGACCGGTCCGGTCGCCGCGATGACCTGTTCCGCCTCGTCCGACAGGGTGTGCGGCTCCTGCCGCAACGTGTTGCGGATGTTGAACGCATGCTTGGCGAGACCTGACTCCTCGGCGAGATGCCGCTCGATCGTCTCCGAGCCGACCCGCAACAGCTCTGGCGACACGAAGGCGACCGTTTCGTTGAACTCCGACAGCAGGGCGGCCGCCAGGCCGCGGCGCTCCTGCGCCTCGGCCACCCGGCGGTCTTCGTCCGCCTTCAGATACGCGAACACGTAGAGGCGCGCGAGCTCTTTCTCCGTACCGGTGATCGCATCGAACGCCTCCCGCAGCATGGCAGCGCTCTCACCCAGACGGCCGCGGTAGGTGGCGAGCTGAGCGACCCGCTCCTCGAGCTGTGTCTTCGACCTGTTCCAGGCCTCGTAGCTCGGATAGATCTCGTCGAGATCCCATTCGACCTGCTCCGGTTGGGACCGGTCGGCATCCTGCGCTGTGGCGATGGTCGTGGTTGTCATCATCATCACGATCAGACCGCCCGCGGCGGCGGCCGGCGAAAACCAGCTGTCACGCGACATCATTGGTCGCTCCCCCTGCAGGCCGGTTGTTGAAGGAAAACGGCGAAGCCCTCAGCCTCCTCCTGTCTCCTGCCTCCTGTCTCCTGCTTCTTGTCCGCTCTCGCTCCTCACGAGCTGCCTGAGCACGTACTGGAGAATGCCACCGTGGCGGTAGTAACGCAGCTCCTCCGGGGTGTCGATCCGCGCCGTCGCCGTGAAATCACGTGTGGAACCGTTCGGCGCAACGGCACGCACCGTCACCGAGCTGCGTGGCGCGAGGCCGTCGGCGATACCGGTCACGTCGAACGTCTCGCGACCGGTCAAGCCGAGCGCAGCCACGCCGTCGCCATCTCTGAACTGCAGCGGCAACACCCCCATGAACACCAGATTGCTCCGGTGGATCCGCTCGAAGCTCTCGGCGATGACAGCCCGGACGCCGAGCAGCATCGTCCCCTTGGCCGCCCAGTCGCGGGAAGACCCGGAACCGTACTCTTTACCGGCAAGAACGAGCAGCCCGACCCCCGCCACCTGGTACCGCATGGCGGCGTCGTAAATGCTCATTTCCTCGTCGTCCGGCTGATACCGCGTCCAGCCGCCCTCGGTCCCCGGCGCAAGCTGATTCCTGAGGCGGATGTTGGCGAAGGTGCCCCGCATCATGACCTCGTGGTTCCCGCGCCGGCTCCCGAACGAATTGAAGTCCTGTGGGTCGACTCCGCGAGAGATCAGATACGTCCCGGCCGGGCCGTCGCCGGGGATGGCGCCTGCCGGCGAAATGTGGTCTGTCGTCACGCTGTCGCCAAGCAGGGCCAATACGCGCGCGCCGATGACGTCCACCGGCGCCGCCGGCTCGGGCGCCAGGCTCTCGAAGAACGGCGGGTCGCGTACGTAGGTGGAGTCGCCGTCCCACGCGAAGCGTTGACCCGTAGGCGCCGCCAACCCGCGCCAGCGCTTGTCCCCCTCGAACACTCCGGCATACTTCGAGGTGAACTGCTCCGTGCGCACCGCCGCCGCCATGGCGGTTTGAATCTCAGCGGCTGACGGCCAGATGTCGCGCAGAAACACGTCGACGCCGCCCGTGTCCTGCCCGAGCGGCTCGGTCGTCAGGTCGACGGTCATCCGCCCCGCCAGAGCATAGGCTACCACCAGCGGTGGCGAAGCCAGGTAGTTGGCGCGCACCTGGGGCTGCACACGGCCCTCGAAGTTGCGGTTCCCGCTGAGCACCGACGCGACCACGAGGTCGCGCGCCTTCACCTCGGCGGAGACGTCGTCCGGCAACGGCCCGCTGTTACCGATGCAGGTGGTGCACCCGTACCCGACCAGCCCGAACCCGAGCTCAGCGAGCGGCGTCATCAACCCGGCCGCCTCGAGATATGCGGTAACGACCAGCGACCCAGGGGCCAGACTCGTCTTTACCCAGGGCTTCGGCTTCAGCCCGCGTGCGGCCGCCTTCTGCGCGAGCAACCCAGCGGCGATCATCACGCTCGGATTCGAGGTATTGGTGCAGCTCGTGATTGCGGCAATGACGACCGCACCGTGGTTCACACCGGTGCCGTGGCCGTGGCCGTGGGTCGCGACCACCGGCTGCGTCCCGCGGCTCGCCAGCTGGTCCGCCAGTGTCCCGGCGAACGCCGTTTTGGCCCGCTCGAGCGACACCCGATCCTGCGGGCGCTTCGGACCGGCGATGCTCGGCTCGACCTCGCCAAGCTCGAGCTCGGCGACTCTTGCATAGACGGGACCCTCGACGCCGGCGTCAAACATCCCCTGCGCCCGGGCATAGGCATCGACCAGTGCGACCTGGTGGGCGTCCCGTCCCGTCAGGGTCAGATAGTCGATGGTCATCTGATCGATTGGGCAGATCGCAACCGTGGACCCATACTCGGGTGACATATTGCCCAACGTCGCCCGGTCCGCCAGCGTCAGTGAGGCCAGACCGGACCCGAAGAACTCCACGAACTTTCCGACGACCCCCTGCTGCCTGAGCCGCTCGGTGATGGTCAATACCAGGTCGGTCGCGGTCGTACCTTCCGGCAACTGGCCAGTCAGCTTGAACCCCACGACCTCGGGAATGAGCATCGAGATCGGCTGGCCGAGCATCGCCGCCTCCGCCTCGATACCGCCAACGCCCCAACCGACGACCCCCAGGCCATTGACCATCGTAGTGTGAGAATCGGTACCGACGAGCGTGTCGGGGTACGCCATGGCGCCCTCGCCCGTCCCGTCGGTGCAGACGACCCGCGCCAAAAACTCGAGGTTCACCTGGTGCACGATGCCGGTGTCGGGCGGCACCACACGGAAGTTGTCGAAGGCCTGCTGTCCCCACTTCAAGAACGCGTACCGTTCCTTGTTACGCGAGAATTCGAGTTGCGCGTTGAGATCGAAAGCGTTCGCCTCACGAAAGTGATCAACCTGCACCGAGTGGTCGATCACCAGCTCCGCCGGCTGCAACGGGTTGATTCGCTCCGGGTCGCCTCCAAGGCGGACGACGCCGTCGCGCATAGCCGCCAGATCCACGACCGCCGGAACGCCGGTGAAGTCCTGCAGCAGAACTCGTGACGGCATAAAGGCGATCTCCTTCGTGCCGCCCGTCGCGGGGTTCCAGCTGGCCAGCGCCTGGACGTCGTCTGCCGTCACGCCGTGCCCATCTTCGCGACGAAGGAGGTTCTCCAGTAGGATTTTCAGCGAGTACGGCAAACGTGCCACTCCGGGGAAACCAGCTCGCTCGAGCGTTTCCAGGCTGTGAAACGTAACGGTGGTGTCGCCGACCGACAAGGTAGTGCGCGTGCCAAATGTATTGTTGGTGCTCATCTATCTAGGAGTTCGAATGTCGATGTAGTCGAGCGATGACGGACCTGGAGCCGGCCGGAGGTACTCTTGATTGTCCTTCACCGTTCCGAGGTCACGCAAGCCACCTTCGCGCGCCGTGTGCTCTCGAGCTACGGCGGGCAGGCCCGTTTCTCCTGCCTTCCGACTTCTGACTTCTGAGAGAATACGTCCCCCATGCCCAGGCTCGGAGCACACATGTCGATCGCCGGCGGGCTTCCGCGCGCTGTTGAGCGCGCTCGGGCGGCCGGCTGCGACACGCTTCAGATTTTCACCAAGTCGTCGGGGCAGTGGCGGGCTCGGCCGCTGCCCGACAGTGAGATCGCCGAGTTCCGACGGCTCAGTCAGGAACTCGATGTCCGCCCGGTCATCGCTCACGCCAGCTATCTGATCAACCTGGCGACACCGGACGACACCCTACGCCAGCGGTCCCGCACCGCGCTCGGCGAAGAGCTCGACCGAGCCGAGACGCTCGGCCTGCTCGGGGTCGTGCTCCACCCTGGCTCCTATACGACGACGACCGAGGAAGCGGGCCTGACCCGGATCGCCGAAAGCATCGGGGCTGTGCTGGACGACCGCCACGAGCAGCGGACCGCGCTGCTGCTCGAGCACACCGCCGGTCAGGGCACCAACCTCGGGTACACCTTCGAGCAGCTCGGGACCATCATCACCGAGGTCGAAGGTGCCGGAACGCCAGCGCGGATTGGCGTCTGCCTCGACACCTGTCATCTGCTGGCAGCCGGCTACGACCTGGGTTCGGATACCGCTTACGCCGACACCATGCAGCAGCTCGATGCCTGTGTGGGTTGCGACCGGCTACGGGTAATCCATCTCAACGACTCGAAGACGCCGCTCGGCAGCCGGGTGGACCGGCACACCCACATCGGCGCCGGACACGTCGGGCTGGGCGCTTTCCGGCGTCTGCTCACTGACCCCCGCCTGGAAGCACTGCCGATGGTGCTCGAGACCCCGAAAGAACGCACTGGCAGGACCGCCGACATCGAACCGGACCCGATGGATCTGGAAAATCTTCGGACGTTGCGAGAGCTGATTGAGTAGACGCTGTGCCCCCTGGCTCCAGGCGCTCCGGATCACTCACCGAAGACGTAGGCCTCGAAGGTGAACAGCCTGGCCCCAGTCTGCCAGGCGTCAGCAGACAGTCCGGCCTTGACACAGGTCTGCGAGAGAAAGGTCTCCCGGTCCCAGCCCCACTCGGTCGGCACCTGGGGCAGCAGCAGACCGCGATGCGCCCCATGCTCGACGACGAGCCCGTGTCGCCCCACCTCGACCGCGGCGGGATCGGCGACCGGCTCGACCGGGCCGAGCACGGAGATCTCCAGGACGACCTCGGGCAGAACATCCAGCGGTAGCGGGGGAAAACGCGGGTCCTCGGTGGCAGCGTCACCGGCACATTGGGCCACAACTGTCACCAACGTATCGGCACGTTCGACCGAGCCGATACAGCCACGCAGTCGGTCGTGGTGCCGGATGGTGACGAATGCGCCGGTTCGCTGGGCCAGCCCCCCTGAGGCCTGTGGCGTGTCGACTGGGCGGCCTTCGAGCCTCGCGGCAATCGCCTGACGTGCGAGTTGCAGCAACGCCTGTCGTTCGTGTGGCTCCAACATCGCCGGCGTCCCCTCCTTATCCGTCGAGGGCTCGCTTCACCGATTGCGCAAGCGTGGCCAGCCGAAAGGGCTTTTGCACGAAGCCCACCAGAGGTTCGCCGTCGAATCGTGTCGTGGTACCCGGCTGTGTGTAGCCGCTCATCAGAATGGTCGGCACGTCCGCACGGATCCGCCGCAGCTCCCGCAATGTCGCGGCGCCGTCCAGACCCGGCATCGTCACGTCGAGGAGCACGAAGTCGATCGTCTCGGGATGCTCGCGGAGCACCTTCACCGCCCGGCGGCCATCACTTGCCGTCCGCACCTGGAAGCCGAGGGACTCGAGCATGTCGGTGGCCGTTTGCCGAATGTCGGCTTCGTCATCGACCACGAGGCCCGTCCCGGAGCCGCGCCACTCCTCGATGCCCTCAACGGTCACGTTGTCCGGCCGAGCTGGCGTGACCGCAACAGGAAGCAGGATCGTGAAAGTCGATCCACGGCTCGGCTCGCTGTCGATCTTGATCCCGCCACCATGCGAGCGGACGATGCCGAATACAGCGGCGAGACCAAGGCCTCGTCCGGTGAACTTCGTCGTGAAAAACGGCTCGAGGACCTTCGCCTTGGTCTCGCCAGTCATGCCGGCGCCTGTGTCTGACACCTCGACACACGCATATCGTCCTTCTCGAAGCCCAGCATCCGTGTGCACCGTTTCCAGATACCG
>JASLOY010000180.1 GCA_030745255.1 Vicinamibacterales bacterium | reverse complement strand
CTGTTGGTCCACCTCGCGCGCGACCGCGGCGTCGAGCTCGCCCTGGTCCAGCTCGACCTGGCCACGGGCCTGTCGGAGGAAGTGCTCGACGAGCTGGTGCAACGCTGGGGGTGTCTGGTGCAAGAGGTCCCCGGTCCGGGTGACCCGCTGCCAGACGCCGCGCACCTTCGCCGCCGGGTCCAGGGCGTCGTCGGAGGAGTACAGTGAGCGAACTCCCCGGCGATGCCGCCCGCGTCGACCACGACATGGACGATACAGACACCGCCGATCCGCGTGTGGCTGCACTGTGCGAACGGGTGCGGCGGCTAGCAGAGGCCGAAGGCGACGAGTCGCGACGCGCGCTCGAACGGCAGGCGCAGGAGATCGTCACGGCGGCGCGGTCTCGAACCGATGCGGAGAACACGGCGGCGCTACAAGGCGAGGAAGCCCGCCTGCGCAAGCAGGCCGCACGTGAGCTGCAGAACGCGCGACTCGACGCCCGCGCCAGCCTGGCGGCGTTCCGCTGGTCGCAACTACAGGGAGTGCTCGACGAGACCCAACGGGCGCTCGAGGACCTGCGCGCGCACGACCGGGGGCGATACGCTGCGGCGCTCCTTCGATTGTTTCATCGCGCCCGCGCCGGGCTGCCAAACGGGCCGCTGGTCGTGCGGGCCAACGCCGACGACCTCCAGATATTGCGCGACGGGTTGGAGACCGATTCGGTCGACCCTGTCCACTATGTGGAGGACGACCTGCCCTCCGGGCTCGTGGTCAGCACCGCGGACGGCAACATCGTCTGCGACCAGACGATGGACCGGCGCCGGGCGCGCCTCCTCGGCGAGCTGCAGCTCGTAGCGTCAGAGGCGTTGTTCCCGGGACACACAGACGCAGACGGGGGCGTGGACGCCCGATGAGCGAGATCGAGTGGCGCAACACGCTCGATTTTGGCGGCAACTTGATTACGGTGCGCGGTGCGCGCGGGATCGGGTTCGACGAGCAGGCAGAGATTACCGCCGGCGACGCGGCCACCCGCCTGGGGCAAACGCTTGCGACCTCGGACACAGAAGTGGTCGTCCAGGTGTTTGAGGGGACACGCGGCCTGACCCGCGAGTCGGCGGCGGTTCGGTTTCTAGGCCGGGTCCCCGACATGGTGGTCAGCGAAGCGCTGCTCGGACGGGTGTTCGACGGGCTGGGTAGACCGCGCGACGGCGGTCCGCCGATTCTGGGCCATCGACGCGAGCCGCTGCGCGGGGTGCCGATCAATCCGGTAGCCCGGGAGTATCCACGCGAGTTCATCCAGACCGGCATCTCGTCGATCGATCTGCTCAACAGCCTGGTTCGCGGCCAGAAGCTGCCGATCTTCACCGGCTCCGGCCTGCCCCATCAGCGCCTGCTGAGCCAGATCTTGCGGCAGGCGCGGTTGCTCGAAGCATCCGCGCCGTTTGCGGTCATCTTCGTGGCGATGGGTATCAGCCACACCGATGCACGGTTCTTTCACGACGCCTTTCGCGACGAAGGGGTCATGGAACGGGTGTCGATGTTTCTCAACCTGGCGGACGACCCGACCATGGCCTGCCTGGCTGCGCCGCGGGCGGGCCTGACCGCCGCCGAGCACCTCGCGTTCGAGCAGGACTATCACGTGTTGGTCATCCTGACCGACATGACCAACTACGCGACCGCGCTCCGCGAGATTGCCACCGCGCGCGACGAGGTTCCCGCGCGCAAGGGCTACCCAGGGTACCTTTACAGCGATCTGGCCGAGATCTACGAACGGGCGGGACGCGTGCAGGGGCGTGGCGGGTCGATTACGCTCATCCCCGTGGTGACGCTGCCAAACGGCGACATCACGCATCCGGTACCCGACCTGACCGGCTATATCACCGAAGGCCAGCTCGTCCTGTCGCGCGACCTGCACAGCCGGGGGGTCGTGCCGCCGGTGGACGTGCTGCCGTCATTGTCCCGCCTGATGAAGGACGGAATTGGACCGACACACACGCGCGACGACCACGCCAACCTGGCCAATCAGCTCTATGCCGCCTACGCCGAGGGGCGACGCATTCGGGACCTGGCGACCGTCGTCGGCGAAGCGGATCTGGCGGGCGTCGACAAGCTGTACTTGAAATTTGCCGATGCGTTCGAGGAGCGCTTCATCGCGCAGGGATCCTCGGAGGAACGCTCGGTGCTCCAGTCGCTGGAACTGGGCTGGTCCCTGCTCGAGCTGCTCCCGGTCGACGAGCTGAGCCGGGTCACCGAGGAGCAGATCTCCACCTACGGGCGGCGGCCCCGACAAGAACAGGAGCACGATGGCTGAACGTCTCCGGGTCCCGGCGACCCGTAGCGTCTTGTTGCGGCTGCGCAAAGATCGTCGGACACTGGTGAGCGCTGCTGACCTGCTTGAACGCAAGCGTCGCGTGCTCGCGCACCAGACGTTCGAGCTGCTGCCACAGTGGCGCACGCAGCATCGCGAGGCGTTCGCATCGCTGACGGCCGCCTACGCATCGTTCGGACGGACTCGTATGCGAAGCACCACGGACGAATTGCGCCAGATTGTCGCCGGGATGCCGTCGATGCTGTCGGTCGCGCTGCGCCGCCAACCGCTGGCCGGCGTGCCGACCTACCAGGTGACGACCGAGACTGCGCCCCTCAGACCGCGCTTCGGCCTGCTGGGCAGCACCGCCGAGCTGGACCGCACGATTGTCTCGATGCGGGACGCCGCCGGCGCGTTGGCGCACCTCGCGGAGGCGCAGGCGACGTTGCGGTCGCTGACCCGAGCGCTCGAGAAGACGGGCCGGCAGGTGCGGATTCTGCGCGAACGGTTGATTCCCCTGCACGAGACGACGATCCGCCAGATCGAGGACGACCTCGACGAGCAGGAACGCAGCTATCTTTTCCAGTTGAAGCGCATCCGATGACGCCGTGACCCAAATTGACCCACTCGAGCGTGGCATCGTGCTTCGGGTCGCCGGCCCGTTGATAACGGCCCGACTACCCGGGGCGGTGATGGGAAGCCAAGCTGCCGTAGGGCGCGACGGCATCGTGGGCGAGATTATTCGCCTGGACGACGAGGTCGCGACCTTCCAGATGTATGAGACGACGGAGTTGGTGCGGCCCGGCGATCCGGTGACGAGCAGCGGGCAATTGCTGTCGGTGGAGCTCGGCCCCGGGCTCCTCGGGCAGGTGTTCGACGGCATCCAGCGACCGCTGAAAGCAATTCGCGAAGAGACGGGGGTGCGGATCCGCCGCGGAATGCTACTCCCGGCGCTGGGTCGGGAGCGGCAGTGGCCGTTTGTCCCTGGACTCGACGTAGGGACACGCATCAGCGGCGGCGAGATCCTGGGCACTATCCAGGAGACGGAGCTGCTCGAACACCGCGTGCTGGTGCCGCCAGACCTCGACGGCGAGCTGATCGACATAGTGCCGCCCGGCGACTACACCGTCGACAGCGTCGTGGCCCGTGTGCGTCGCAACGGCACCGTGCATCCGCTCCATCTCTTCCACCGGTGGCCAGTCCGGCTGGAGCGACCAAGCGGAGAACGCTATCTACCGCACGTCCCCCTGATCACCGGTCAGCGCGTGTTGGACATGTTGTTTCCGCTGGCAAAGGGCGGGGCCGCCGCCGTGCCCGGACCGTTCGGCGCGGGAAAGACCATCGTCCAGCATCAGGTGGCGCGCTGGTGCGACGCGCAGGTGATTGTCTTCGTCGGCTGTGGCGAACGCGGGAACGAAATGGTGGACCTGTTGGAGCAGTTCGAGGCCCTGACCGATCCGCACACGAGCCGGCCGCTGCTCGAGCGAAGCGTGCTCATCGCCAACACCTCGAACATGCCGGTGACGGCGCGCGAGGCGAGCATCTACACCGGTATCACGGTCAGCGAGTACTTCCGGGACCAGGGCTACCATGTGGCGCTCATCGTCGATAGCACGTCGCGTTGGGCCGAGGCGTTGCGCGAGGTGGCGGGAAGGCTGGAAGAGCTCCCTGCGGAAGAAGGGTATCCGGCATATCTCGGCTCGCAACTGGCCGCCTTCTACGAGCGCGCGGGACATGTGCGGACACTCGGCGGCGACGACGGGTCGGTGACCGCGATCGGGTCGGTCTCGCCGCCGGGCGGCGACTTCTCCGAGCCGGTCACCCGCCACAGCGAGTCGGTCGTCGGCACATTCTGGGCCCTGAGCAAGCCGCTCGCCGACGCGCGACACTATCCGGCCATCGACTGGGAAGATAGCTTCAGCGGGTACGCCGAACGGATCTCGGAGTGGTGGGAAGAGGAGTTTCGCGAGCACTGGAGCGCCGCGCGCGCGAGCATGCTGCGGTTGCTCCAGGAAAGCTCGCACGAGTCGCAGCTGCTCGAGCACTGGTCCGCGTTGCCCCGTGGTGCGCTCGGCCTGCTCCGGGAAGCCGACGAGCTGAAGCGGATCGCCTCGATCATCGGACCGGCGGCCCTGTCCGATCGCCAACGGTGGACCTACTTCGTGGCCGGCCTCGTCAAGGAGGGGTTCCTGCAACAGAACGCGCTCGACCCGGTCGATACCTTCTGCAGCCCCGAGAAACAGATGCTGCTCGGCGCCCTGATCATCGGCGCGTACCATCGGGGCCAACAGCTGATCGCGCGTGGCGTCCCGTGTGCTGCCCTGCTGAAGCTCTCCAGCTTGCGCCGACTAAAGAGCGCGCGCACCGCGGTGCCGAACGATCGTCCAGACCTGCTCGAACGGCTTCGCGAAGATCTCGACCAGCAGCTGACCGAGGCTGCCGACGCTCACGCGTCGGTCCACGCCGACCAATGACAAACCCTGACAGGCCACTAATTCTGAACGATTTCTAGCAGCTCGACTTCGAACACCAGCGCTGCGTTGCCCGGGATCCCCGGCCGGCCTTGCGGACCGTATGCCAGGTTCGGGGGACAGACCAGCCGGCTCTTGCCGCCCACGCTTATGCGCTGTAGGCCTTCGGTCCAGCATGGAATCACCCCCGTCAGCGGGAAGGTGGCGGGCTCGCCCCGTTCCACCGAACTGTCGAAGACCGTGCCGTCTCGAAGCGTCCCGTGGTAGTGCACCTGGACAGTGTCGTCGGCTGCCGGGTTGGGACCGGTGCCGGCCGTCATTTCCACGATGACGATGCCCGATTCCGTGCGCTCGGCCCCTTCGAGACCGACCTGCTCGTCCATGAACGCGGTCGCCAGCGCTAACTCGCCCTCTGCGGCTCCGGCAACTCGCGATTCCATGAACGCCTGTATCTGAGGACCATACTGGTCAAGGTCCACGTCGGCGTCCAGGCCAAGGGCCGCGTCACTGAGACCGCGCTGTACGAACGCCAGCTCGTCCGCCGACAGACCGGCGGCGACGATATTCTGGCCGAGCGCCTGACCGAGCGCGTTGAGGATCTTCTGATCTTCGGTCTCTGGCGCGCCGCCGGTGGCGCTTGACGAAGACGAGGACGAGCCCGCACCAGGCATCGACTCCGACGAGCAGGCCGACAACACACAGCACGCAGCGAGAAGAAGCGGGTAACAGACAATAGCTCGCACGATGATTCCTTTCGATATGCAACAACGAGCGCGACGCGCGCCCGCCGGTGAGCGACCCAACCACCGGGGTCGGCAACACAGATCCCCGTAAGTCATTGAAAAGAGTGGCTCCTCAGGTTGGACTCGAACCAACAACCCTCCGGTCTACAGAAGTGCCAAGAGCGACTGAGCCAACACGTACCGAGTGGTATGGAGCAATAAACATCGGTCGATCCGCACACTTCTTCCCGCCTCCCACCGGTACCGTTATCGTAGAGAGGGTAGCCACAAGAATGGCCACAGTTTTCGACGCCTTTTCCTGAGCCCTCGCTCTCCCCCACCTCGATCGTTCACCGTTTCTGCCCACACAACTCGCTCGACGTACGCATAGTACATGCTAGAGGTGTCTCCATGACCACTGCACTTGTCCCGACTGCACCGCCAGCCGTGCCCGACCTGATTCGCACCTTCCTGGACGGCCGCAGCCCCCACACACTCACCGCCTACCGGCCCGACCTGGACGACCCTGCTCAGTTCCTGACCGGCACCAGACGGGGGCACTCGGCCGGTTCTTCGCCCAACCGGCCCCAGCAGCCAATGCCGAAGTGCTCCGCGATCCCCATCAGCACGGACGAGCCCTTCGACGTGGACGGAGCCCCGGATCCGGAGGCCTGTGACGCCGAAAACGCGGTTCACTTGGCGAACGTGGCGAGCTTCCTGGCGGACTTCATCGCCCACCTCGAGACCAAGCCCGGAAGCCTCGGGAAGGAAGCGATTCTCCTCCGGGTCGTGACGGAGGTGAATGAGGAGTGGCGACGCGGGGCCAATCTGCCGGTCGAGGCGGGGGTCGAGGGCTCGGCTCGGTGATCGGGGGGACTCTAGAATTTGCTATCGTCTGTTCGATAGGGTCTGTAATTTCTGTAGTGGAACGGTGAATTTCATTCTGCCGGTCGACAGACGGAGACGGCTCAGGTTCGCCTCCCTGCAGTGTGAGGTCGGCAGGAGTCTCATGGTTATGTTTCGTTCTGTGTGCAAAACCGCTTGAGAAAGACGAGCGGTCATGGCAAGAGGTTGATTGCTGACATCGACCTCACTCACAAGGAGCTAGACCATGACCACTCGAGCCAAGCGTACCGCGAAGCCCCAGCAGATTGAAGCGCTGATCGGCAGCGACCGCGAGCTGTTGAAACGGCTGGTGAAGGAGTCCCTCCAGGAGGTGCTGGAGGCGGAGATGACCGAGGCGGTGGGCGCTGGTCCTGGCGAGCGCACGGGGCACCGCGTGGGGTATCGCGCGGGGTATTACAGCCGGGGGTTGGTGACGCGGATTGGGAAGCTGGAGCTCCGCGTGCCGCGGGACCGTGAGGGGCGCTTCTCCACCGAGCTGTTTGACCGGTATCAACGGTCGGAGAAGGCCCTGGTGAGCGCGCTGGCCGAGATGTACGTCCAAGGCGTGTCAACGCGCAAAGTCAAAGCGATTACCGAGGAGCTGTGCGGCCACACGTTCTCGGCGAGCACCATCAGCCGGATCAACAAGAGTCTGGATGCGCTGCTGCGACGCTTTGCCCAGCGCCGGCTCGACGAAGCGTATCCCTATGTGATCCTCGATGCGCGCTACGAGAAGGTCCGCCTCGACGGGGTGATCCAGTCGCAGGCGGTGTTTCTTGCGCTCGGG
>JASLOY010000017.1 GCA_030745255.1 Vicinamibacterales bacterium | reverse complement strand
CAATTTTCGTCCCTTTGATCGGCGCGCCACCGGTGAGACCCATGAACGCCAGCGCCTCGTTGACCGCGTCGTTAGAACCGGTGTCGCCCGCCGACGGGATCCGTTCACTGACACCGACTGATTGTTCGGGGTTGATCCCCCAGGTCACCCGCGGCTCGATCGCGCCCGCGTCGAACTCGACGACGTCGTCATAGTCTGCGTCCGTATCCGATGCAATCGACCGCCACCACGAAACGGCCCGATCGAACCCGTCGCCTGCCGGTGTGAACGGACGCCCGCGCAGGTAGTCGAACGTGGTCTGGTCCGGATTGACGTACCCGACTCGCGCGCCACCCTCGACCGACATGTTGCAGATCGTCAGACGCTCGTCGATACTCATCGCATCGACCGCCGTGCCACCGTACTCGTAGGCGTGACCCACCCCGCCTTTCACCCCGAGGCGGTGAATGATCTCGAGCACGACGTCCTTGGCGAACACGCCGTCACCGAGTGCGCCGTTTACCGAGATGCGCCGCACCTTCAGGGGGTCGATCGCGAGACACTGCGAGGCCAATACGTCACGCACCTGCGAGGTGCCGATGCCAAGCGCCACAGCACCGAGCGCCCCGTGGGTCGAGGTGTGGCTGTCACCGCAGACAATCGTCATCCCCGGCTGGGTCAGCCCCAGCTCCGGCCCGATGACGTGCACGATTCCCTGGCGGTCGCTGTCCAGATTCCAGAATGGGATGTCGAACTCCGCGCAGTTCCGCTCGAGCGCAGAGAGCATCGCTTCGGCAAGAGGATCCTCGAACGGCCGTCCCTGGTCGCGCGTCGGTATGATGTGGTCGGTCGTGCCGAACGTCCGGTCCGGGAACGCCACCGAGATGCCCCGAGCCCGGAGCATGTCGAACGCTTGCGGCGTCGTCACCTCGTGAATCAGGTGCAACCCGACGAAGAGCTGAGTCTGCCCGGTCGATAGCGTGCGGACGGCGTGAAGGTCCCAGACTTTCTTGAGGAGGGTCTTGCCCATCCTTCCACTGTACCACCTAGGCGGGAGGTGCGACGGGCGCCTCGACCTCGTCCTCGATCTCTTTCAGGAGATCGTCGCGAGTCTTGTGGACCCGGTCGTAGCTGGCGGCCGAGATGACGTAATACCAGCTCGCGAATCGGGTGGCGAGCTCGTCGGCTCGGCTCTGACCGGTCTCAGTACGCTGCTGCCACTGCGCGTGGAGGTCCGCCCGCTCCTGGTTCTGGCGGTCGGCGTCGGTCCGTTGCCCCTCCGGCTTGTTCTCGAAGTCGCGGTTGGTGGGCTGGGGGGGCTCGGGCAGCGCGGAGGCATCGAACTCCACGGTGATCATCACATACCGGTTCTCGCCGACCCCGCCTTCCTGGTCGTCGCTCGTCTCGTCGCCGATCGCCACGGCGTTACCGCTGCCAAAGAGGATCTCGCCGAACCGCAAGGTGTAGAGCACCCCTTCGGCGGTCCGGATCAGCAGCTCGCCTTCGTTCGAGAGCATCTCACCGGCCTGTGTCGGGTAGAACCCGCGTGACTGCATCGTCTGCAGATCGGCATTGGTGATGGTCCGGGCCTCGAACGCCTGCCGCAGGTTGCCACTCAGCCCCTCCGGCTTCGGTCGCACCCCGACGATCTCGAGTCCCATCATGGCGCCGACCAGCACGTTCATCTGGACGTAGTCGACCTCCATGCCGGCCGGTACGTCGTTGGCGGTCCAGACGTCGTCCTCCACCCAGTCGACGATGAATTCGCCGCGGCGTCGCACGGCGCCGGTGCGTTCATCGACCTGATACTCGTTCAGCGCAATGTGCTTCACCTCGTCGCGCTCGACCTCGAGCAGATTGGTTTCGATCCAGTCATTGAACCGGGTCGAGATGTCGATGTTGGTGCGCGCGGCATAGACCCGGTTCTGGTCCGGCACACGGACGAAGCTCAGGCCGGGCTGCCCCTCGACCGGATTGCCGATGATGAGGTCGCCAAGGACCTCCTCGCTCGCGCCCTTGAAGGTGACCCGCCGGCCGCGTCCCCGAAGCGTGCTGACGCTTTGATCGAGCGGATCGATGACGCCGAATGCTTCGTGGTCGGTCACGTTGTCCGAGCGGAAGTCGTCCTTGGTGATCGCGATCACCTCGGCGGCCGTCCGGGCGAGCCGCTCCTTGCCGTCGGCCGGATAGTCGTGGTGGGTCGGTATCGTCCATAACCCATTCCGATTCGTCACCCGGAAAATCGCGGCCGCCGCCGTCTCTTCATCGAACTGGACCACCTCGAGGGTGGTGGCCGTGTCCGGGTCGGTGAACTCCGGGAAGAACGTCTCTCCGACGTCGAAGAAGGCATCCGGAACCGCTCGCCGAGGCGCAGTCAACACGGCCAGCACGACCAGTGCGACCGCCGCGCCGCCGAACACCGTAGTCTTTTTCAGTTCGTTCATCGCGTGTATCTCAAGAAGTCAGAAGGTAGAAGGTAGAAGTCAGAAGAACGCGACGCCCCACTACTCCCTGAGGCGCCGCGCGGCAACCGCGCCTTCGCGCTCGCGCCGCTGGCGCTTGACGAAGATCCACACACCCAGCCCGAAGACCGGCACCGGTGGCAAGAGCACCGCGAAGGCCTTTATCGTGCTCTGGATCTGGCGGGTCTGAGTCTCCATGCGCTCGAGGCTGGCTCGGATCTTTGTTTCCTTCTCGGTCTCGATGTTGGTCGACAACACGGCCAGTCGCCGATTCTCGACCTCCTCGAGGTTGCGCGCCATGATCTGCTTCGCCTGTGCGTCGATGTCGGTGCGGGTCTGCACTTCGGCCACCCGTTCGTCGAGCCGGCTTTGCGCTTCGGTCAGCGCCTGTTCCGCGTCCGCTTCAGCCTGCTGCTCCTCGAGCGTCCGCTGTTCGACGAACTGGGCGGTCTGCGCTTCGACCCGCTCCAACGTTCGGTGTCGGGCGCGGCGACTGCGGAGCGCGATGAACGAGTCGTCTTCGAGCAGCGAGTCCATCGCGTTGAGGAAGAAGGTGACATTGTCGAAGTTGAGGTTGGCCGGCGCCACCTCGCGAATCTGGAAGAACTGCTCGCTGATGAAGTCGAGGTCCGCGATGACCACCAGATTCAGTGGACCGACTGTGGTCCAGGGCGACCCGGTGTCCTGGGCATCCGCCGCGGCCGGGTCTTGGCTGGCCGGCGTGTCTTCAGCCGTCTCCGCCTCGGCGGCGTCCGTCGTCTCGGTCTCAGATGCGGCGCCACCGCCGCCCGAGCGGATCCGCGCCGCGACAACGAAGTCGCCGTCATCCTGCTGGCGCACCGGGCTGGGGTTGATCTGCGGTCCGAAGAAGCTCTGCTGGACAAGCGTGAAGTAGCCGCTGTGCCCCGACACCACGCCGGTGCGCAGGAGGGGCTCGAACGCGACGTCCGGGTCGGCATCATCGAGCGGCCTCAGGAATCCCGGATACAGAAACACCAGCTCCTGCAGGTCCTTTGCCACGTCGGCGTCGGCGTTGAAGGTCGCCGGGTTCTCGTTGCCGGCGCCCAGAAACACCACCTCCGACGGCATGTACGACAAATCGGGGTGCGGGTTGTAGCTGTCCCAAATGATGCGCGTCGGCTCCCAGGCAACTCCCAGGTCGGCGATCCACTGACGAACGTTGCCACGCGGGCCGGGACGCGGGCTACCGGGTGGATAGGTAAACGGGTTGCCGTCGCCTACCCACTCGCTCGGCGCGAGCGTGGGGTTCACGGCCGGAAGCGGGTCGACGAGGAGCATGGCCGGCTTGCCCTGCCGGATGTATTCGGCGACGTTGGTCATCTGGTCGGTCTGCATCGATGACGGCAGCGCCACCAGCAGTGCGTCGATGTCGGGCGGAATCGGGAACTCGGCATTGACCTCCACCACCTCGTATTGCTTCCGCAGCTCGTTGACCACCGACCACTGCGGCATCTGTTGGTCGCCAACGAGGCTCTGACCACCGAAGATCTTCACCATCGTGTCGACCACCCCAACCCGTTGCCGGTCGCTGCCGGCGACAACGCGAATCGTGCGCACGATTTCGTACTCGGTCGGCAACCCGCGGTCGAAGAACGGAATCACCTGCTGCTCGGCGCCGGCGGTGAACGCCACCCCGAGAAACACCTCGGCGATCTCCGACCGCCCACCGCTCAGGTCGCGCATCTGACGCGGCAGGATGAAGAACTTCTCGCGCGCGCTGACTGCGGCATCGGTGAACGGCTCGGTGTCCTCGATGAGCACCTCGACCTTCGAACCGGCCAGCGCGTCAATCTCCTCGAGAATGCCGATGAGGTTCGACCGCGCCTGGACGAGCGGCTCCGGCACCACCGGGCTCAAGAACGCCTGGATGAACACCGGCCTGTCGTCCGGCAGCTCGGCGATGAGCCGCCGTGTCTCGTCGCTGACCGACGAGAGCCGTTCGGCGGTCACGTCGAGACGCAGCGTCGCGCGGGCAACCACGGCGTTGGCCGCCACGAGCGCAACGGCCAGCGCCACGGCGCGCACCGCGTGGTGCGACCACATCGGATAGCCGTCGGCCTCGCGCGGCCAGTGACGCCGGCTGACGACCAGGGTGTTCAGATAGAGGAAGAAACCGGCCACCGACACAAAGGTGAGCAGCCCGGAGAAGGTCAACACCCCCTTCGAGAAGTCGCCAAACGGACTGAAGACGCTGAGCGGCGCGACCAGCCGGCCGGCGTCGGCGCTGAACGAGCCCACGACGGTGTCGATGAAGATGACGGCACCGCAGAACAGGGCGCCCAGAATGAATGCCACGGTCATATTCATGGTCAGCAGTGACGCCAGCATCCCGACTGGCACCAGCGCGGCGCCAACCAGCCAGTAGCCGACGTAGTTGCCAAACATCAGGCCGAGGTCGGGGCTGCCAAGAAAGAACAGGACCACGACATGGCTTAACGACAGCAGCAGCGAGGCGGTGTAGATGCCGAGGGTCGCCGCATACTTGCCAGCCACGATCTCGAGGTCGGTGGCTGGCAGCGTGAGAAGAAGCTCTGCGGTACCGAGCCGCCGCTCTTCCGACCAGACCGACATCGTCAGTGCCGGGATAAACAGCAACAGCAGAAACGGAAAGACACGGTTGAGCTGGTCGAGATTGGCCAGGTTGTCGAGAAAGAACCGGTTCTGCCAGAACGCAGCGGCCGCACTCAGGAAGATGAAGAGCGTAATGAAGACGTAGCCGGCCGGGCTACTGAAATACAGCCGCAGGTCTCGCTTGGCCAGCGCCTGCACGATCGCGAAGTTGACCTTGCCACCCATCGTCTCTTCGTCGCCTCCCCCCCGGACCTCAGTCGACCGGGCCGGTCGGTGTCGGTGAGGCACCCGACGCAGCCGATGGCTCACGAGTGAGCCGATAGAACGGCTCCTCCAACGATCCGTTCTCTTCCAAGTCGCCGAGTGCGCCGTCATATACCAGCCGGCCGTTGTTGATGAGTAGTACGCGGTCTGCCACCGCCTCGACTTCCTGGAGGATATGGGTCGAGATCAGCAGAGTCTTGGTGCGACCCAGCCGCTGGATGTTTTCGCGGAACTGCTTGATCTGGTTCGGGTCGAGCCCGGCCGTCGGTTCGTCCATGATCAGCACGTCCGGGTCGTGCAGCAGCGCCTGCGCCAGCCCCACCCGCTGTTTGTAGCCTCTCGAGAGCTTGCCGATCGGTTTCTCGAGCACGAGCTCGAGCGCACAGATTTTTGCGACCGCGTCGATGCGCTGTTTCAGGGCGCGCGGGGCCAGCTCCCGCGCCTCGCCAAAGAACCGCAGCAGCTCGAGCGGGGTCATGTCCGGATAGAGTGGTCCGCTCTCTGGCAGGTACCCGAGCCGCTTCGATGCTTCGATGCGTTGGTCTCGGACGTCGAAGCCCGCGATCGCCGCACGGCCGGAGCTGGGCGCCAGAAACCCCGTGAGCATCCGCATCAGCGTCGTCTTGCCGGCACCGTTTGGCCCAAGAAATGCGACGATTTGCCCCTCGGGAATCGAGAACGTGGCCTCGTCGACCGCCACGAACGGGCCGTAGTACTTACAGAGACCGTGTGCCTCGATCATCGCGGCCGACGGCGACGGCGCGGGCGCTGACTCAACCACCAGTTCAGTATTCAAAACGTACAAGCCTCAAGCGTGAAAGGTTGTCGGTCCGACGCGACGAAACAATCTGAGAGCATAGCCAATCCTCTGGATACTCATCAAGTCGTGGTCACGGACGTCGGAATCTGCCAGAGAGAACGCGTGCTACCATCCGAGGTTCTGTCACCTTCGGCATGGAACACAGATGGCACAGATTCTCTTCGTCCTGATGGCGGCGCCGGTCGCGCTGTCCGGCGCGGCCGGGTGGGCGCAGCCCGACACCGACATGAACGACCTCGCTGAACGCTACGTGAAGCTTGTGCTCGCGATGGGGCAGCACGACAGCGATTACGTCGATGCCTACTATGGTCCGGAGGAGTGGCGCGCTGACGCCGCCAGGCGAGCGCTGACGCTCGAACAGATTGGCGCCGAGGCCGACGCGCTGATCACGGAAATGGACCGTGCCGCAAGCTCCTCAGACCTGGACGCGCTGGTTGGGCTGCGCCGTCAGTATCTGCGCCGGCAGCTCGAGGCGCTAGGAGCGAGGGTCCGCATGCTGGGTGGACGGGCGCTGGCGTTCGACGACGAATCAAAGGCGTTGTATGACGCGGTCGCTCCCAGCCACTCCGAGTCGTACTTCGAAGACACACTGACGCGGCTCGAACAGCTGCTCCCCGGGACCGGCGTCCTCATCGACCGCTACGGTGCATTCCGCGACGATTTCATCATTCCACCAGACCGGCTGGACCAGGTATTCGGGGCGGCCATCACCGAGTGCCGACGGCGCACACTCGAGCACGTCGAGCTGCCCCCAGGCGAGAGTTTCACTGTCGAGTACGTCACCGACAAGTCGTGGAGCGGCTACAACTGGTATCAGGGCAACTACCGCAGCCTGATACAGGTCAACACCGACCTGCCGATCTACATCGACCGCGCGATCGATCTGGCGTGTCACGAAGGCTACCCGGGGCATCATGTCTACAACGTGCTGCTGGAGCGTCACCTCGTCCGCGAGCGGGGGTGGCCCGAATTCTCCGTCTATGCGCTCTTCTCGCCGCAGTCGCTGATCGCCGAGGGCACCGCCAACTACGGCATCGACGTGGCATTCCCGGACGAGGAGCGCCTGGCGTTCGAACAAGCGGTGCTGTTCCAAGCCGCCGGCCTGGATCCGTCTCGCGCGGCCGAGTACGGTGCGGTCCAGACGCTCGTCGGACAGCTCGACTACGCTGGCAACGACGCGGCGCGACGGTATCTGAACGGTGAGATCGACCGGACCGCCGCTGCCGACTGGTTGACGCGTTACGCCCTGATGGCGCCGGCCCGGGCCGAGCAGCGCACGCGCTTCTTCGACCAGTACCGGAGCTATGTCATCAACTACAACCTCGGCAAGGATCTCGTCGCGGCGTTCGTCGACACGCGGAGTCGTGGCCAGGCGACAACACGATGGGATGTATTCGCCGGCCTTCTGGCGTCCCCACGGTTACCATCCGGCCTGAAGGACTGAGACGACGGCAGAGGTCTGGTGTCCGCTTTGGCAGCCACTGTCGTAAGCGGGACGCTGCTTCACCATGCCGATCGCCTGTTCCCGATCACCGGGTGACGGTCAACCGACACGCAGTGTGCAGCTTCCTGACACCGTCGTGGCAGACGCAAGTCCGCCTCGGCTGACAGAGCCGCATGCGCAGGACCAAGTCTCACAATCGAACCACGTCCACGAGCCGCCTCGCCTGAACCGCGTGTTTCCGGGCTGCTCGGACAGGTCTCTGATGCTCGGACTGGGCCGCATTCAGATACTTGAGGTTTGCCAGAGGCGAGTTTACTGTTCTCCTGTGTCATGTTAAGTCGTTTGCCATCACCGTTTTGAACGACTCGCGTTACGCAGCCGGCAAGCGCTGATCGCCCCGGAAGTGGCACCTGCTGGTGGCACCTGATTTGCTCCGTGCCAGTGCGGCATTAAACACACCGCCGTCGGTTGACCGTTTGAGGGCAGACACGACTCGTTGGACCTCCTCTAACCGACTTGCTCGGGGGCCGGAGCATTCAACCGGCTCCGCTCACCGGGCGTCGGTCGGTGGTCCGGGTCCCGAGAGTGTGCCAGTGACGATTGAGGTATTCGCGTGAAACCGGTACTTGGCCTCCCGTCATACGTGTTCCTCGGGATCGTCGCGACCTTCGGGGTGCAGGGATGACCATCGGTTCCCCGCGTCGAGTTGAATCTGGACGCACGGGCAGGCTGGCCCGGCGGTTGATTGGCCTGCTCGTCGTCGCGGTGGTCGTGCCCACCTTCATCGCGACATCGCTGTCGCTGGCCACCTGGCGGTCGGCGTATCGACAGGCGGTGCTCGAGCGGCAGCATGAGATTGCCAAGCTGGCCGCCAATCGGGTCGGGAGCCTGCTCGACGTCGTCATTGACCAGGTCCAGATAGTGGCGTTGCAGGTGAACCTGTCATCCGAGGCACGTCTCCAACAGCTCGCGACACAGCTGATGAAGGCCAACTGGGGTGTTCAGGAGGTGCTGGTAGCCGACGCCATGGGAAGGGCGATCGTGCGGTACGACCGCTACCACGTGATCCCGGACTCGGACGAGCTGCACGTCGGGGACGAGCAGTTCTTCCTGCTCTCGATGCTCGACGAGATCTACGTCCGAGACATCGAGGTCTCCGAGTACAACGAGCCGCTCTTGCGCATCGCCGTGCCAGTGCGCAACGCCGACCGCGCGCCGGTCGGCGTGCTGGCGGTGCGCTTCAATCTGAAGGTGATGTGGGACGCGCTTGCCGAGGTCGACGCGGGCGACTCTGGCTACGCCCTGATCGTCGATCGCGAGAACCGGCTGATCGGCCACAAGAACCCGTCGACGGTGCTCCGCGGGCTCGATCTGTCTGATGTCGACACGGTGAGGCGGGCAGCTCGAAGCGAAGCGAACGTGAGGCCTGGACCACTCGACGAACACATGGCCATCGGCATGGAGGGTGAGCGCGTGCTCTTCTCCGCCGCCTCGATCTCCCGCTCCGGGTGGACCGCGATCGTCGAGACCCCGGTCGACGAAGCCTTTGTCGCGGAATCGGCGACGCTGCGCTGGTCGATCGTGGTCGTGTTGCTCTCGGTGCTGGCCGGATCGTTCTACGCTCGGTTTGCCGGCCTCTCGTTCGCCAAGCCGATCCAGGCGCTGACTCGAACCGCACGGGAGCTCGGAGCGGGCAATCTCGAAGCTCGAGCCGAGGCGGCTCCGCCACGCTCGACGCCGGACGAAATCGACACGCTGGTTGCCTCTTTCAACGACATGGCCAATGCCGTTTCGGCCGCCGTTGCCGAAGAGCGAAGCGCCCGCCGAGCTCTGCAAGAGAGCGAACGCAGTCTCAACGATGCGCAGCGGATTGCGCGTCTGGGACGGTGGCAGTGGGATCTCGGAAGCCGGCACGCCCACACGACGGACCAGGTGCACCAGATTCTCGGAACGACGCGACCGGACGGTGGAGCAACTGTCAAAGAGCTCCTGGAGCGCGTGCACAGCGAGGATCTCGCCGCGCTAGAAGCACGCGCGAAAGCGACGCTGGCCGGGTCGACCCGATTCGACGAGACGATCAGGATGGTGCGTCCAGACGGGGAGACGCGGTGGTGTCATGCGCTGGTCGAGGTCGTGCAGGACGAAGATGGGCGGCCGGCGCAATTGGTCGGAACGGTGCTCGACATCACGGAACGAAGACAGGCCGAAGAGGCGTTGGCCCAGCTGAACAGCGAGCTCGAGGCCCGTGTCGCGGAACGCACGGCCGAGCTCGAAGCGTTCGCCTATTCCATCTCCCACGACCTGCGCGCGCCGCTGCGTGCCGTGCAGGGTTTCTCGGAGGCAGTGCTCGAAGACTACGAGGGCGCGCTCGACGCCTCCGGACAAGACTACCTGCGAAGAATCGTCGGCGCCGCGGCACGAATGGATGGGCTCATTCAAGACCTGCTGGCCTACAGCCGGCTCAGTCAGACCGAGACCACGGCACAGGCTGTGCCGCTCGCCGACATCGTCGCCGAAGCACGTCGTACCACCGTCACCGACGAACTCGAAGGAAAGGTGCACCTGACGGTGCACGAGCCGCTGCCGGTCGTCCTGGCGCATCCCCCGACGCTGCGGCAGGTAGTCACGAATCTGTTGAGCAACGCATTCAAATTCGTGGAGCCGGGGACGGCACCGCAGGTGAAGGTGTGGGCCGAGCCGAAGGGGACACGGATGCGACTGTGGATCGAGGACAACGGGATCGGGATCAACCCCGAGCATCACGATCGGATTCTGCAGGTGTTTGAACGCTTGCACGGCGTGGAGGAGTACCCGGGAACCGGAATCGGGCTCGCAATCGTGAAGAAGAGCGTGGAGAGAATGTCGGGCAGGGTGGGTCTGGTCTCGGCACTTGGATCCGGGAGCCGATTCTGGATCGAGTTGCCAACAGAGGAATCAGCGGGAATCGAGTCGCGGGTACCCGTGGAGGTCGAAAATGCGCAACCGGTCTGACCCGACTGTGCGCGCGCCGGGAAGCCTCCTGCTCGCCACGACGGTGCTGCTCGCGGGTTCGCTTGCCGGCTGTGGAACAGCTCCACAACCGCCCGCGGTCGGAGTGCTCCAGTTCAGCGACTCGCAAGAAGCGCTGGCCGGAGGGATCACGTTCCACCTGGAGCAACAGCTCGACCGGCACTTCGGCGCTCCGGTCTTGATGCATCGCAATGCCCGTGGCGACGAGCAAGTGCTGATGCGCAAGGCCGCCGAGCTGGTTGATGCCGGGGTCGATGTCATCGCTGCGATTGCCACTCCGGCCGCCCTGGCCGCGCGACAACAGGCCGTCGGTCATGACATCCCGGTCGTGTTCACGGTCGTCAGCGAGCCGGTCGAGGCCGGTCTCGTCGACTCGCGGGCCTCTCCCGGATTGGGGGCGACGGGGGTCATGGGTATCGGCACGGCGCTGGCTGGCAAGGCGCTGGAAACGCTGGTTCGGTCCGTTCCGGGACTCCGGCGCGTGTTGATGCTGTATGTGAGAGACCCCTCGTTCGCCGGTGCGATTCGGAAGTACCGCGACACGGCGGCGGTGCTCGATATCGAACTCAGGGAGATGGAGGTGGCCAGCACGGCAGAGGCGGTCGCAGCGTATCGACGCTCGAGGCCCGGCGACTTCGAAGCGGTGATCGAGCTCTCGGAACCGATGATCACGGCAGCCGGCGACGAGCTGCTGGCTCTCTCCAAGCGCCTGGGAGTTCCGGCGATACGGGCCGGTGGACCTGGGTTGGGCGCCACGATGGCCCTGGGCGTCGACCGATTCGAGCTGGGCCGCCAGACCGCCACAATGGTGACCAAGGTGCTGACAGGGACACCGGTCGGCGATCTACCGGTCGAGCTGCCGCGCCGTGTCGTGTTCATGCTGTTTCAAGAACGCGCGCAAGCCATCGGGTACGAGTTTTCGCCGGCGGCGCTGCAACTGGCGGACACGATCGAAGGTCTCGAGCCGAAGACGACGAGCCCTCGCATGCTCGGGGAAGAACCGTGACTCCGGTGACACCGATCGTGCTGGCGGTGGAGGATGACCCGAACGACTCGGTGTTGCTGGACCGCGCGTTTGGTCGTCTGAAGGCCCCCGTGCGGCTCGAAATCGTCGCAGACGGCCAGCAGGCACTCGACTATCTCGCCGGTCGCGGAAACTATGCCGACCGGTATCGCTACCCGTTTCCCCACCTGCTGCTGCTCGATATCAAATTGCCTCGGCTATCGGGTCTCGCGGTGCTCGAGCAGGTTCGGGCGCACCCGGATACGAAACGACTTCCCATCGTGATGCTGACGTCGTCCGATCAGGGCATCGATGTAGCAAGGGCCTACGACGGGGGTGCCAACTCCTATCTCGTAAAACCGTCCGAGCCACACGCGCTACGGGAGCTCGTCGCCGCGCTGACTGAGTACTGGCTGCGGTTCAATCAACCGGCAGAGGGACGCCATGGCTGACTCGACGCCGGTTCGGGCGATTGGACGACAGCTGTTGCGGGTATTGCTCGTTGATGACAACCCGGACGACCGGGCATTGGTCGTGCGCGTGTTGCGAAAGATGCACACCGGCTTGGAGGTCGAGCACGTGACCCGCGCGCGCGACCTGGCCGAGGCCCTGAAGACGTTGGCGTTCGACATCGTCATCACCGACTTCCAGCTCCGCTGGACCGATGGCCTGGCGGTGCTGCGGGGAGTGAAACGTCAACACCCGACCTGCCCGGTCATCATGTTCACAGGAACCGGAACGGAAGAGATCGCCGTCGAAGCGATGCGGGAAGGTCTCGACGACTACATCATCAAGACCCCCGAGCACTTCTCGCGTCTTCCAGCCGCAGTCGACGCTGCGTTGCAGCGGGCGGACGAACGGGACGAGCTCCGGCGCGCGCACGAGCGTTTTCAGACCGCCTTCGACGCGGCGCCCAGCGGCATGGCCCTGCTCGACGGGTCAGGCTCGCTGCTTCAAACCAACCACGCGTGGTGCGAAATATTTGGGTATCCAGCCGAGGAGCTGCTGGGAACGACGCTCCCCACACTGAGCCATCCAGAAGACGTCGGGTCCCTGCGTGAGGTCGACACGCAACTCCGATCGGGCGAAACCAATCGCATGCAGATCGAGCAGCGGTTCTTCCGCAAGGATGACACCGAGTGGTGGGCCCATCTGTCGGTCTCGGCGGTACGGTGCGAGAACGGCAACCTCAGCTACTTCATCGCGCAGGCCATCGACATCACGCAGCAGCGGGAGGCGGATGCCGCGCAACGCAAGCTGGACGAGCATCTGCGTCAGATCCAGAAGCTCGAGAGCCTGGGAGTCATGGCGGGCGGGATCGCGCACGACTTCAACAACCTGCTGACGAGCGTGATCGGCTACGCCGAGCTCTTGCGCAACGAGCTGGAACCGGGGTCGCGTAGTCACGACCGCGCCAACCAGATCGACAAGGCGGCGCGCCGCGGCGCCGCGCTCACCCACCAGATGCTGGCCTATGCCGGAGGCGGGCGATACGTCGTGCAGCCGTTACAGCTGTCGGAAGTCGTGGGCGGGATGAAGGCACTCCTTGAAAGCGCGGCGTCGGGCCATATCGCCGTCCGGTATGACCTCGTTGATGGCGCTCCCCCTGTTGAGGCCGACGAGAGTCAGATGCGCCAGCTCGCGATCAATCTCGTCACGAACGCCGCGGAAGCCCTGGGCGAGGGCGGTGGCACGATCGAGATCCGGACGGGGGTAGTCGACCAAGCCTCGACCGAACCACAAGGCTACGTTGGGGATGAGCTGCACAAGGGGCGACATGTCTATCTCGAGGTACGCGACACCGGCAGCGGGATTCAGGCGGAGCTCGTGCCGCGGATCTTCGAACCGTTCTTCACCACGAAGTTCCAGGGTCGCGGGCTGGGTCTATCGGCCGCGCTCGGCATCGCCCGGGGCCACCAAGGCGGCATCGCCGTGTCCACCGAGGTGGGGCGGGGCACAACCGTTCGCGTGCTGTTGCCGTGCGCGTCACCAATGGCGTCCGACACCACGCCGGCTTCTGACGCTGCCGCACTGCACGACCGACCCGCCACGGTGCTCATCGCCGATGACGAGGACGTGGTACGCGACGTGGCAACGGCAGCCCTCGAGCAAGCGGGGTTCAATGTGACAACGGCCGCCGATGGACACCAGGCGCTAGACATTGTTCAAGCGCGCGCGTATCAGATCAGCCTCGTGCTGTTGAATCAGATGATGCCCGAGTTGAGCGGAACCGAAGTTGCCCGGGAGCTGCGCCGCCACTGGCCGGATCTGCCGATTGTCCTCACCAGCGGCCATTCCGCCGTCAGGGCCATGGAGGGTCTCCCGGACGGCGTGGTCGACGCGTTCCTGCAGAAACCGTTCGAAGCAAATCAGCTGGTAGCACTGGTCCGTCGTGTCGTGGGCGACACGGTTCGCCACTCGCCGGACACGGAACCCGACACGTCACGCGCCGAGGTCACGCAATCATGATAGACGTCCAGACGCTCGCCACCGCGACGGTGAGTGCGCTCGCCACGTGGCTCACCTTCCGAGGAATTCGGTCGCGGCGCGCCGCGGGCCAGGTTGATCGCCTGCGCCGGACCGAGGCCGACCTGCGCCTGGTACAGGAGTCCGAGACCCGAACGCGCTTGCTCCTCGAGAGTGTCATGGACGGGCTGGTGCTGCTGGCGGACCGACACATCGTCTACGCCAACTCGGCCACCGCCAGGATGTACGGGTACAAATCGCCGGCGGAGCTCGTGGGACGTTCGGCGGCCGACCTGTTCGCGCCGGTCGACCGAGAGCGGGCCCGGGCACGCGGAGTGGAGCTGCTGGCCGGCGGTAGCCCCAGCCCAAGTGAGTATCTGGCGGTTCGCAAGGATTCCAGTCTGTTTCCGGTCGAATTCGGCGCTCGGAGAATCCCTTACGAGGGAACCTACGCGCTGGCGGCGGTGGTCCGCGACATGAGCGAACGGCGTCAGCTGCAGGAGCAGCTGACACGAGCTCAGAAGATGGAGGCCGTGGGACGCCTGGCCGGGGTCGTGCGGCGGCTCCTCGCCCTCGGTCGGAAACAGGTGGTGAAGCCCACCGCCCTGGATCTGAGCGACGTGGTCCGCGATTCCGAGGGAATGCTTCGACGATTGCTCGGTGAGCCGATCGGCCTGTCGACCCGTCTCGCCCCGGATCTGGTCCAGGTCATGGCCGACCGTGGCCAGATCGACCAGGTGTTGCTGAACCTCGCGATTAACGCTCGGGACGCCATGATGGATGGTGGGGAGGTCAGCATAAGCACGGCGAACACCGTGCTTGACCCCGGGTATCGAGGAGCTCCTCCCGGCGTCACCGCCGGCCCCAGCGTGCAACTGCGGGTGTCGGACACCGGTCACGGTATGAGCGAGGAGACACGGCTGCAGATCTTCGAGCCGTTCTTCACCACCAAAGGCCCGCGTCACGGCACCGGCTTGGGCTTGTCGACCGTCTACAGCATCGTCGAGCAGGCGGGGGGGTTCATCGAAGTCGCGAGTCACGAAGGCATCGGCACCACCTTCACCGTCTGGTTTCCGGCGACCACCGAGGCTGTCGCGGCGGACCAGCCGGCGGCATCGTTGACACGGGAGAGCCGGTCGCGCGAGTCGGTGTTGCTCGTTGTCGAGGACGAAGCCGATGTCCGTGACATGGTCTGCGATTTCTTGCGGGAAAGTGGATACCGCGTCTTGTCGGCCGGCGACGGGAATCACGCGCTACGTCTGGCGGAATCGCACGCCGGCCCGATCGACCTACTGGTGGCCGATGTCGTCATGCCCGGCATGAGTGGACGCGACCTGGCGGACCGGCTCAGTTCGCTGCGTCCGGAAATGCAGGTGCTGTTCATGTCGGGCTACACGCCAGACACGGTGCTGCGACATGGAGTCCGCAACCACGACACCTCCCTGCTACCCAAGCCGTTCACACTCGAAGACCTGTCAGTGCGGGTCGCGGACGCCTTGCACGAGGCACCGGTATCCCTTGGTTCCCCGTTGGCGACCCTGCCGGCCGGACCTCAGGAACACCCGGCAGCATCTTCGCACGGCATGAACTAACGGTAACGAGGCGATCGCCCGGTCCGGCAACTCCCGGTCGACCTACCCCGCTGCCCGACGAGACCTAACCTTTCGTCAAACAGTGCGTCTAAACCCTTGATGCCGGCCGCTGAACGATCTTGTGAGACGCGCGCGCTTCTCCAGTCTCCTGTCTCCTGCCTCCTGCTTCCTGGAGCACCGTGTTGCCAGTGACCGACAGCGCCCTGGTGGCTAGCGTGCGAGCTGGTGACGTCGATGCTTTTCGGACACTGGTGGACCGACACGGCCGGATGCTGTTCCGGGTCGCGCATCGGGTGACGGGCAACAAGCAGGATGCCGAGGATGTCGTCCAGGAGACGTTTCTCCGGACGCATCGGGAGCTTCACCGGTTCGAGCTGCGGGCCGGCGTCGGCACCTGGCTGTATCGGATCGCCGTGAACAGCGCCGTCGATCACCTCCGGTCGCGCCGCCGCGAGGCGGAGTGGCCCGAGGGCAGGAGAACCGTTTGACGAGCGTCACCCCGTCGCCCGTTCGCCGACTGTTGAGCCGAGAGATCCAGGAACACGTCCAGGCGGCGCTTGAACCGCTCAGCCCGCAGGAGCGGGCCGCTTTCGTGTTGCGCCACTACGAGGGGCTGTCGACCGCCGAAATCGGCCGTCTGCTCGGGCTGAGCATCGGCGCGTCAAAACACAGTGTCTTCCGGGCCGTCAGGAAAGTGCGGAAGGCACTCGAGCCGCTTTTGGACAGGTAAGACCGATGACCGACGAGCCGCTGAACGAGGCACCCAGGTCGCGCGCGCCGGTCGTTCACCCAACCGACGACGACCTGGTGCTGCACTACTACGACGAAACTGATGGCAGCCCTGGCGACGTCGACAGGCATCTCGACGGCTGCGACGACTGCCGCGCGCGCTACGTGACCCTGCAACGGGTCATGGCGATGGCCCAGGCCTCGGCGCTGCCCCAGCCGCGCGCGTCCTTCGAGGAGGAGCTGTGGCAGCGGCTTGCGCCGGCCGTCACCCCACGCCGCGACTGGTGGAGGCCGGGGCGGCAGCGGATACCAAGGTGGGCGCTGGGCGCGGGCGCAGCGATCGCGGCCGGTCTGCTGCTGAGCATCGCGCCGTGGCCGACCGCTGCGCCGCGCGTCCCGAGCGCGGATTCGGCGGAAGCGCAGCCTACCGCCGACCTGCTGCTGCTGTCGGTCCTCGACGTGCATTTCGAGCGGGTGTCGAGACTTCTGGTCGAAGTCGGCAATGGCTCCGGCCCCGCCGACCTGCTGCGTGCTCGAGTGGACGCCGAAGACCTCGCCACATCGAACCGTCTGTACCACCACGCGGCCGCCGGCGCCGGTGAGGCGGTCATCGCGGAGGTGCTCGACGACCTGGGCCGGGCGCTGGTCGAGCTGTCGCGGGCACCGGCCGAGCTGACACCATCCGGGGAGGCCCGGCTCCGTAACCGCCTCGGACCGGGCACGCTGTTGTTCAAAGTTCGCGTCGCGTCGGCGACGATCCGGCAGCAATCGGCGGCGCCACAGCCCGCCGTGTCAGAAAGCGAGACACCCTCATGATGACCCGTACGCTGCTCTCAGCACTTGCCCTCTTGCTGGTGCCCAGTCCGGCCAGTTTCGCGACGGGACTGCTCCACCCGATGCCGAACGATACAAGACAGGGATGGGCGGCAGTCGCGGTGTGGCCCGGTCAGCCGCCAGATCAGGCAGAGGAAGCGGAGGCCGACGAAACCCGCGAAGACGAGAACGACTTGTATGACCACGCCTATGACGCGCTGGACGAAGGCGAGTGGACCGAGGCCATCGAGCGCTTCCGCTCGGTCGTCGAGCGGGCCGGCACCAGGGTCGATGCCGCCATGTACTGGTCGGCCTATGCCCAGAGTCGTCTCGGTCTCGGCGCCGAGTCGCTCGAGACACTGACCGAGCTCGCCGCCGGGTTTCCTGCAAGTCGGTATCTGGCCGACGCCAGGGCGCTCGAGGTGGAGGTGCGCCAGCAGGGCGGGCAGGCGCCCGACCCCGACCAGGTGGCCGACGAGGAGCTGAAGCTGCTCGCGATCCAGGGGCTCCTACGCACCGACCCCGAGCGGGCCGTCCCGTTGCTCGAAGGCCTGCTGACCGGCGGCCAGTCGCCGAAGCTGCGGGAGCGGGCGCTGTTCGTGCTGGCGCGCGTCGACTCCCCACGCTCAGCCGAGCTGCTGGCCGACGTCGCGCGGGGCGACTTCACCCCGGACCTGCAGCTCAAGGCGA
>JASLOY010000179.1 GCA_030745255.1 Vicinamibacterales bacterium | reverse complement strand
TGTTTCTGGCCGGCACACGTGCCCGACCAGCTCAACCACTCGCCGGACTGGACCAGCAAGTGCGCGGCAGCACAGAAGGACTGGCGGAAAATCGATCTGATCTTCCCCTAGCTTCTCGCATACGTGCTACACGGAGTGCTCCAGCAAGTATTGCCATGCGGTCTCTTGCCTTCGCCATTGTCATCGGGTGCGCCCTGCCCGGCGTCGCCTCGGCGCAGCCAGCGGCGGAGCTGACCGGCGGCTCCGGCACGATCTACGTCGGCGGATATCCGAACCGCATCTTCGTCATCGACGAGGCGACCGAGCAGGTGGTCGATGACATTACGATGACGCTGGACGGCCCGCCGGGTAACTTGACGCTGTCAGCCGACGGCACGCGGTTCTACATGCGGGACCGGACCTACGAGCAGATCGAGATCATCGACGTCGCCACCCGTCGCACCGTTGACACCTTCACGCTGAGCAAAGACACCACCAAGGTGCGGATTCGCGGATTCCTGGCGTCGCCGGACCACCGATACATGGTCCTGCTCACCGACCCCGCGACCAAGGAGATCGATCGGTTCGACATCGCACCCCGCAAGCTCGTGCAGGTCGACCTCGAGACGCACGAGGTAATCCGAGACATCCCGTGGCCGGACGGCGAAGAGCGCACGAGCGTCAACATGCTGTTCTCGCCAGACGGCAGTCTGCTCTACCTCTTCGGCCGGGAGATCATCGTGCTCGAGACCGAAGGCTTCGAGGAAGTGGACCGGTGGGAGCTGTCGCAGCTTGCTGAGCCGGGGATGGGGCGTCTGAACTTCTCATTCCGGTACGACCCCAATGAGGAACCTGGTTTCTTCTCCAACATCTTCCGGATGCAGGACCCGGTGCAAGACCGCAGCCTGATGGGCATCGCGCGGATCAATCTGGCCGAACGCGATCTGGATTTCTACACGCTTGGCCCCGCGGAGTCGGTCGGGTCGTTCACGATCGCGCCGGGGCGGCAGGCGGCCTACGGCCTGCTGAGCCAGATCGGGCATTACGAGTTCTGGACATTCGACCTCGCCGGACGCCGACTCGCGAACCGCCAGGTCATCGAGGGACGTCCCCGCATGAGGCTCGTACCGAGCACCAATGGCCAGATTCTTTACGTCTTTCTGGCCGGGAACACCATCGATCTGTACGAGGCCGCGACTTACCGCTATCTGCGCACCATCACGCTCGATGGCGACATGACGACCATCTTCGTCGTGCCCAACTAGCTCTCCCCCTGGTCTCGTCAAGAGCGCTGCAGACCAGGAGGGCTCACAGAAGTCAGGAGTCAGGAGGGAACCGGAAGGCTGCGCCGGCTTCAGGCGCCACGCTTTGGACTTCTGGCGCCCTGCCAGACAACAACGGTTCGGTCATTCCCGGCCACGGCGGGCAAGTGCGCGTCCGCGTGGGGTCCGGGGCGCAGCCCCGTCTAAAGCAGCCCCGGGGTGTGGGGCAGAGCCCAGAGCAGGCCGGTCCTGGATGGCAAGATTGGGGGCCGGCGGCGCGCACCAGCGCGCCCGCGAGGAGCGGCGTGGGGCATTGGGGCCCCACGAGCGACGAGCCGGGGTGTGGGGCAGAGCCCCACTAAGTAATGAAGAACGGCGCAAAAAACAGCACCAGCATCGGAACCAGCGTGACGGCGGTGACGTCCATGAGCACACCGTACTTGATCATGTCCGTGATGCTGACCCGGCCCGACGCATAGACGATCGCGTTGGGCGGCGTGGACACCGGCAACACGGCGGCGACTGACGCCGCCAAGGCGGATGCCACCGCCGGGATGATCGGATTGACGCCAGCGGCCTGCGCGATCGAGATCACGATCGGGATCGCGATGTTCGTGGCCGCTGTGTTCGACATCGCTTCCGACAGCACCACGGTGAAGATAGCCCCGGCGAACGCCACCGCGGCGACGTCGCTGAGCGGCACCAGCCCGGTGATGCCCACCGCGATCACGCGAGCAAGCCCGGTCGACGCCGCCAAAGCACCCAACGCGAGCCCGCCACCGAACAGCAGAATCGTGCCCCAGTCGATTTGCGCCGCCTGCTTCCAGGTGATGGTGGAGTGCTCGGTCTCGCTGTTGGGCAGCACGAAGAGCAGCACCACCCCGACCAGCGCCGCCACGGCCGCCGGGATACTGGAGGTCACCGCGTTGACCACGGAGTGATCCGTGCCGAGTATCAGCGCCAGGATGCCGGGACCAATCCACAGCACCACCGTCACGCTGAAGGCGATGACCGCGTTGATTTCGCCACGCCGCCAGGGCCACAGGGCCCGCTTGCGTTCCGCGATGATCTGCTCGGTCCCGGGAATCTCATCCACACCGGTCTGCCCAACCCAGCTGAGATAGACGAAGACAATCGCCATTAGGACCAGAACGATGGGGAGAGAAAAGAGCATCCACTGCACGAAGGTGATGCGCACATCGAGCTGGTCGCTGATCATGCCGATGGCAATCAGGTTCGGCGGTGTTCCAACCGGCGTCGCCATACCGCCCCGCGAGCAGCAGTAGGTCGTCATGAGCATCAGGGCGGTTCCGTACTTCTTCGGAATGTGCGCCTCAGATTCCATGAACCGGACCAGCGTCATCCCGATCGGCACGAGCATCGCCGCCGTGGCGGTATTGCTCATCCAAGCGGAGAGGAACGCTGCCAGCAGCCCATAGGCGATCAGAATGCGCGTCGGGTGGGCGCCGATGATGCGCATAGACAACACGCCGTAGGCGATCCGTTCATTCACCCGGTGAACGAACAGCGCCTGCGCCAGGATGAAGCTGCCGATGAAGAGAAAGATTGTCGTACTGGCAAACGGTCTGAATGTCTCGGCCGCCGGCGCGACCCCCAGCACGATCGCCAGTGTGGGCCCGAGCAAGGCGGTCACCGGCAGCGGCAGCGCCTCGCTAATCCAAAGCACCATGACCAGTGCCATGATCGCCGCGAGCCGGTGCATGTCTGGTGTCAGTGACTCGAAAGGCACGACCAGGACCAGCAAGAACACGAGCGGCCCCAGGACGATGCCGATCTTGCGGCGCGTCTCATCGAAGCGGATTTCGGCCTCGGTCTTGCTCGGCGAAGGCAAAGGATCTGAGGACATAGGCCCGTCGGTGTATCACATTTCGCGGCGCCGACAAAGCGTGAAGGCGAGTCGCCAATGCCCGGATGGACCTCGGGAGAGCATGTGGGAGTCTTACCCGGGAGGACCCGTACCGCCAACACAGACCCCGAAGGCGCAGCGCACCAGACCGGGATAGCAGAGCACGGCGTGCGGTAACATGGGAGAACGTCCCACGGCGCACACAGTCCGGTTGCTCGCAGACACTCTCGCGAAGACGACAACGCATGCCTTCCAGGGGCACCATCGTCCAGCACTACGAGATTGGCGACCGCCTCGGCGGCGGCGGCATGGGCGAGGTGTATCGGGCCCGGGACACCCGGCTCGGCCGACCGGTGGCGTTGAAGTTCATTGCGCCGGACCACGACCAGGACCCCGACCGGCGAGAGCGTCTACTCAAAGAAGCCCAGGCTGCCTCGATGCTGCGATCGCCCGCGGTCGCCACCACCTACGACATCGGCGAGGACGACGGCACGCTGTTCATCGTCATGGAGCTGGTGGAGGGCGAGGCGCTGGCCGACCGCCTGCGGCGTGGCCCCCTGTCGATCCGACAAGCACTGGGGATGACGCTGCAGATCGCCGATGCGCTCGATGAGGCGCACGGGCTCGGCATCATTCACCGCGACATCAAGAGCGCCAACCTGGTCCTGGATGCGCACGGACGGGTGAAGATCCTCGACTTCGGGCTCGCTAAGTTCACCGGACCGGCTGTCGAACAGGGCGCCGCCGAGACCATGGCGCAGACCAGTCTCGGCGTCGTGGTCGGCACGGTCTCCTACATGTCGCCCGAACAGGCGCTCGGCCGACCGGTCGACACGCGATCCGATCTCTTCTCGCTGGGTATCGTCGTCTACGAATCGCTGACCGGGCGGCTGCCCTTCGACGGCGAGACCACGACAGCGGTCATCGACACCCTGGTGCACGCCGAGCCACCGCCATTGTCGCGCTTGAACTACGAGGTGGCCCCACGGCTCGAGGACGCGGTCCGCAAGCTGTTGCAGAAGGACCCCGATGCGCGGTATCAGTCGGCGCGCGAGCTGCTGGTCGATCTCCGAGCGGTGAAACAGGACCTCGAGCGCGGGGTGGGGTCTGGCACTGCCTCGCTCGACTCCGGTCTGACTGCAGGCGCTCGTCCGGTCGAGCCACCGCCGCCGACCAATGCAGTGGCGGTCATCCCGTTTACCAACATCACCCGGGAGCGGGCCGACGACTGGATCGGATCCGGCATCGCTGAAACGGTGACCGCCGACCTGAAGAGCACCCAAGGACTGTCACTCATCGGCCGCGAGCGGGTGTTCGACGCGCTTCGCGTGCTGGGTTCGAGCGGCACCGATGCCCACGACGAGCGGATGGCCATCGAAGTCGGTCGACAGCTTCGGGCCACCTGGTTGGTGAGCGGCGGCTACCAGCGGCTCGGGGACCTGATACGAATTACCGCCCGGTTCGTCGAGGTCGGGTCCGGCGCGGTCGTCAGGACCGTGAAGATTGACGGCGCCATCGGCGACATCTTCAGCCTGCAAGACAAGATCGTCTACGAGCTGAGCCAGGGCATGCACCTGACCCTGGGAGACAGCGAGATGGCCGAGATCGAGCGGCAGGAGACCGAGTCGGTCGAGGCCTATGAGAACCGCTCCCGCGCCATGATGAACATTATGGACGGCAGCCCGCAAGCGCTCGACCATGCGGTCCTCCTGCTCGAGAAGGCCACGCGGCAGGACCCGAACTACGCGTCGGCGTGGGCGGCCCTGGCCCTGGCCTACGATTTCAAGGGGTCGTTCATGAGCCTGCGAGAGCTGTCCGAGAAGGCGGTCGAGGTGGGCCGTCGCGCGATCCAGCTCAATCCGAAACTGGCCGACGCCCATCGCTGGCTGGGATCGGCGCTCCTCTCACTGGGACGATTCGACGAGGCCATCAACGCCATCACCGAGTCAGCGCGGCTCGAACCAGACGATGCCGGCGTGCACCTGTCGCTCGCGCGGGCCTACTGGATCGGTCGTGGCGACATCGACGCGGGCATTGATGAGCTGGAGCAGGCCATCGCAATCAACCCGGACCTCGGATACGCCCACCTCCAGCTCGGGCTGCTGTACGCACTGCGTGGCAACTACGTCAAAGCTGAACGATCGTGTCTGGTGGCAGTCGACCTCCAGGAGCGATTCCTGTCGGGCAAGGAAGGGCTGCAGATCGTCGGCGCTTACACGCGATTGGGGTACGTCTACTACTTGCAGGGAAGATATCGGGAGGCAATCCAGAGCTACGAGCGGGGACTGGTGGCGCTCGCCGCCTCGGACCACGCGTTGAAGGAACGGAACCTGATCGAGCTGCACGGCAAGCTGGCCGCGACGTACCATAGAATGGGCCAGGCGGCCGATGCGGATCGGCACTTCACTGAAGCGGTTGCCCGGTTCGGGCGGCGGGTCGGACGTGGCGCCGACGATCCGGCCACGAAATACTACATCGCGAGTCTCTATGGCCTCCGGGGCGAGACGGAGAAGGCGGTCCGGTACTTGCGAGAATCGCTGGCCGAGCTCCCTGCGCTGAATCGAGCCCGAGCCCGGTCAGACCCCGACTTCGACCCAATCAGGTCGGCCCCGGCGTTCACCGAAGCGCTCGCGACCGACCTCCACCCGGCCGCCTAGCACTTGTGACGCTCGAGAAGCCGCCAGCTACCGTGGTATCCTTGGAGACGGGTCCACTGATTGACTATGTCGGACGGGGGTCAAACTGGTTCTGACTGGACCTGACTAGGAAGGTGTTCTGATGCATCAAACGGTGTTCGCATTACTCGGACCGATTGGCCTGCCCGAGCTGCTTATCATCTTGGCGATCCTGATGCTCATCTTCGGCGCCAATCGCCTGTCCGGTCTCGGCAAAGGCATGGGCCAGGCGATTCGTGGTTTCAAAGACGAGATGGGCAACGGGAAGGAAAAGCAAGAGTAGGCAAAGCCCCCGCGCGACGCCCGACACTGGCCGAACCTGCCCGGTGTGCGACGCGCTCCGGCTGACCGTCCTACAGGAAAAGGACCGGCCTACACGCGGGTGAGTGTGGGCCGGTCCTTTTTTCGTTCCGCACGTGGTCCGGCGATTCAGCCAAGGCGCGCACGGCGCACCCCGCGGTGGCGGCGTGGGGCCCCCACAAGCCACCGCGTGGGGTTCGGGGCGCAGCCCCATCCGGTATTGATCAAGGCGCGCACGGCGCGCCCCGCGGTGGCGGCGTGGGGCGTTGGGCCCCCACAAGCCACCGCGTGGGGTCCGGGGCGCAGCCCCGTCTAAGTTTAGTTGACCCCGAGCTCCTGAAGGTCGGCCACCAGATCCTGCCCGGCCGCGGACGGGTTGACCTCTTTGTCGATCTTCAGGATCTTGCCATCCCCGCCAATGATATACGTCCAACGGAACGGGAGGGCCCGCTCTGCCGTCACGACACCGTAGGCCTCAGCGACCTCTTTGGTCGGGTTGCTCAGCAAAGGGAAATCGGAGTCGAGTGACTCGGCGAACTCCTTGTTCGTCTCCGGATCATCGACACTGATCATGAAATAGGCCATGTCAAACGCCTTCAACTGGTCGCTGGAATCACGCAGCGACTTGCATTCGGCCGTTCAACCGCCGGTAAACGCCTTGGGGAACCAGGCCAGCACCACCGTTCGCCCCGCGTAGTCGGACAAACTATGGGTCTTGCCGTCAGTGCCAGGCAGGCTGAACGTCGGCGCCATGTCGCCGACCTGGAGCCCCTGGGCCTGTGCTCCCCCGACGCCAACCGCGGCCACGGCCACGACGACCATGACGCAGATTGCGACGAGCATTTTCATTGTCTCCAGCTCCTTGGGTGACTCGGACTCAGATACCAGTTGGATCGGGACACGGTAGCAGACTCGTCCCCCACTTGGCAATATTTCACGCCTCTGGGAAAAATTCCCACTAGCCCCGCGCAGCGCCCGCGGGGGTTCGGGGCGCAGCCCCGTCTAATCATCTACAAATAACTCGGTCTCGGGGAACTGAGCATACCACCCGAACCAGAACGCTCGGTTCGCCGGCAGCCGGGCAAGTCGAGCGGTGGCGTCGTCCTCCGCCACCAGCT
>JASLOY010000178.1 GCA_030745255.1 Vicinamibacterales bacterium | reverse complement strand
TGACACGGGAGAGACGGGTCTGCGTGGTGGGTGCCGCGTCTCCAAGGCCGAGCCGCGGGTCGATGCCTACGGCGAGGTGGACGAGCTCAATGCGTGTCTCGGTCTGGTGCTGAGCACCGGTGTCGACCCTGACCTGGCCGATATGGTTGTTCAGATCCAACGTCAGCTGTTCTCGCTCGGTGCATCGCTCGCCGACCCGACGTCAGGCGCCGCGGGTCACGAGAAAGAGTCGATCGGACAGGCGGATGTGGAACGGCTCGAGGGATGGATCGACCGTCTCGAGGCAGAGCTCGAACCGCTGCGCCGCTTCATCCTCCCCGGCGGGCACACCGCGGCCGCCACCGCGCAACTGGCCAGGGCGGTGTGCCGGCGTGCCGAACGTCGCATGGTCGCGCTTGGCAGCGAGGCGGTCGGGGCGGTGGCTTTGGCCTATGTGAACCGGCTGTCCGATCTCTTGTTCACCCTGGCCCGCGCCGTCAACGTCAGAGCGGGTGTCAGAGAGCAGGAGTGGTAGCTGCCGTGGGTGGCCGGTCGTTGGCGTCCGCCGTCGCGTCCCGGTTCTCCATATCCGTCTTGACCGCATCGAACACACTCCTGGCGAGCTCCTGCGACACACGTTCGCGGATGCTGCCGCACTCGACCAGGGTGTCGCCAGCCCCGGTTCTCACCAGCACGTCCCAGCGATCATGGGCGATTCCCTCCGGTCGGTCGGCGAACGAACCGGAGTGTCCCGGTGCCTCGGATCGGGAGCGGCGGGCAATGTAGGAGGCAATCGGCGACCCATTGATCAACACCTTGACCAACCGGATGTCGTTCTTTGCGATCGTGGTGTCGCCGCTGTAGAAATGGTCGGTGTCGGCGGTAAACAGTGTGAGGCCCTCACTGGTCGGTATCTCGGCGAGCACGGTCCGCCCGGCGGCAAGCAGTTCGCGCCGCTTTCGGTCTCTGCTCAAACGATGAAACCGGAGTGTCGACGCCAGGCCGAGCGCGAACAGGAAGAGACCGAGCGCGATGAGGCCGGCGATGAAGTCGCGCATCGGGAACAATGCTAGCAGGAGACCGATGTCGTGGTCGGGGTTTGAGCGGTAGAATCCCGGAGACGAATTCTGACTGCCGTGTCATCATCCGCTACGGACCTTGCTTCGGCCTATGACGCCTGCGCCCGCCTGGCCCGGTCCCACTACGAAAATTTTCCGGTCGCCTCCTGGATGCTGCCTCGGCCGATGCGGCACCACATCGCCGCGATCTACGCCTTCGCCCGCACCGCCGACGATCTTGCCGACGAAGGGGACGTAACCCCCCAGGAGCGTCTGCGTCGTCTCGACGCATGGGGCGAGCGTCTTCGGCGCTCTGTGGTCTCTTCGACCGGTGACGGTGCGGTGGATGGTGGCGGGACGCCCGACGAAGCGCGGGACGCCGAGGTCGAACATCGGGCGGTCTTTCTCGCGCTCTCGAACACCATCAGGGTCTGTCGGTTGCCGGTTGGCCTCTTCGAGGACCTCCTGAGCGCGTTCCGGCAGGATGTTGGCACGCACCGCTACGAGAGTTGGGACCAGTTGCTCGACTACTGTCGCCGGTCGGCGAACCCGGTCGGACGGTTGGTGCTCCGGGTTGCCGGTCACGACGAGGCGGTGCTCGACCATGCCTCCGATTGTTTCTGCACGGCGCTGCAACTGACCAATTTCTGGCAGGACCTCGAGCGTGACCACGCCGCCGGGCGCATTTACGTGCCGGCCGAGGATCGGACCGCGTGTGGTGCCCTGGAGTCGGACCTGGCCGGTCGCCGGCTGACACCGGGCTGGCAGGCGGTGCTCGAGCGGGTCGGCGCGCGAACACGGGCACTCTTCGACCAGGGGCGTGGCGTGTGCGATGGCGTGTCGGGCCGCCTGGCGATGGAGCTGCGGCTGACCTGGTTGGGCGGTGTCCGAATTCTCGAGCGACTGGATCAAAGCCGTTTCGATGTGTTCGCCGAGCGACCGGCGCTTGGCGCGCGTGACGGCATGCTCATACTGTGGAGAACCCTGACCTGGCGGCGCACGTGATCGGCTGTTGACCTGTGGCTCGCGATACGAACTTCTATTACTCGTTCCTGGTGCTGCCGAACGAGAAGCGGCGGGCCATCGTGGCGGTCTGGGACTTCTGTCGCGCCGTGGACGACGCGGTGGATTGTCCCCCTGCTGAGGGGGAGGGCGGCTCGCCGGCCGAGGCGCTCGGCCAGTGGCGGAACGAGCTGGTGGCGTGCTACGGCGAGCAACAGCCCGGCACCGAGCAAGGTCGCAACCTGAAGCCGTATGTCGCCCGCTTCGATCTGCCACGTCGCCCGTTCGAGGACTTGTTCGACGGTGTGGAGATGGACACGGTGACCCGGCGGTATCGGACCTTCGACGATCTGTATCAGTACTGCATCCGGGTCGCGTCGGCCGTCGGTCTGCTGTGTATCGAGATCTTCGGCTATCGCGACCCGGCCGCCCGCGAGTACGCCGTAGCGCTCGGTGTCGCGCTCCAGCTGACCAATATCATCCGCGATGTACCGGCCGACTTGCGGGACGGTCGGCTCTATCTTCCCCTCGAGGATCTCGAGCGATTCAAGTGCACAGAGGACGACCTGCGGGCCGGCCGCTCCGACCGCGTTGTCGCGCTGCTGCGGCACGAGTGCGGAAGGGCCAGAGAGTATTACCGCAGGGCGCGGGCGGTGCTGCCGTCGACAGATCGACGCCGGCTCGTCGCGGCCGAGATCATGGGAGCGATCTACTTCGCCATACTCAAACGCATCGAGCGGCGGGGCTACGATGTGTTCTCGGAGGTCGTTCGTGTCCCCCGTCCTCGCCGTGCCTGGATCGCCGCCACCGTGTGGCTCAGGACGCTGGTGGGGGTGTGAGGGATATGTCCGAGGAGACAGGAGGCAGGAGACAGGAGGCAGGAGAGGGCTGGAGGGCTTCGCCGACCTTAGAGGATGTGAGAGGTTCGGAGTGACCGGTGACGGCTGGACCCATGACGTTATCGTCATCGGCGGCGGGTTCGCCGGGCTCTCGGCTGCTTCCATGCTCGCCGAGCGCGGTCGGAAGGTGGTCGTGCTCGAGGCGCGGCCCAGGCTTGGCGGTCGTGCCAGCTCGTTTCGGGACGGGGTGACTGGCGAGCTGGTCGACAATGGTCAGCACGTCCTCTTCGGCTGCTACCGGGAGACACGCCGGTTCCTCACCCGGATCGGCGCTGCAGATCGTCTGCGCCTCCAGCCGCAGCTGGACGTTACCTCTGTAGACCAGTCAGGACGTCGCACCCGCCTCTTCTGTCCTCCGCTCTATCCGCCCCTGAATCTGCTGGCCGGTCTGCTCGAATGGGACGCCCTCGACTTCCGCGACCGGTGCGCCTGTTTCAGGCTGGTCGCTCCGCTCCGTCGCGCCAGGCGGGAGATGCGCGGTGACGCCGGTGTTCGAGCCGCGTCCGCAGGCGCGGACGAGACGGTAACCACCTGGCTCGTTCGACATGGTCAGACCCGTCGTCTGCGCGAGCTACTTTGGGAGCCGCTTGCTCTGGCGGCTCTGAATCAGAGCCCGGATGTGGCGGCCGCTCCGACCTTCGTCCGTGCTCTCGCGTTGATGAGCGGCACTTCACCCTCCGATTCCGGTGTCGCGCTGCCGGCGAGGCCACTCGAGGAGTTCTTTGCCAGCCCCGCCAGAGCGTTCATCGAAGCCCACGGAGGCGAGGTTCGTACGGGTGTGACGGCGCGTGTCCGTACCGACGGCGAACAGCTTCGTGAGGTCGAGGCGGACGCCGACCTGCTGTGCGGGCCGGTGGTGATCGCGGCCGTGCCATGGTTCGCGCTGACGGAGCTTTTCCGGTCCGGACCGCCCCCGGCGCTTGGCTCCATCTGCGACGCGGCCGACGCCACCGACTCGTCACCGATCGCCACCGTCAATCTGTGGCTCGACCGTCCCGTCATCGATGGGCCGTTTCTTGGTCTTCCGGGTCGCACCATGCAGTGGGTGTTCGACAAGCGGTTGGTGTTTGGGGACGCCACTTCTCATCTCTCGCTGGTCGCGAGCGGCGCCGCGGCCATCACCAGATTGTCGAACAGCGCGATCATCGAGCTGGCTACCGAGGAGCTGAGGGCGGCGCTACCGGCGGCCGGTGACGCCGTCGTAACACGTGCCACCGTCGTTCGGGAGCCACGAGCCACTTTCTCACTGGCTCCGGGACAACCGGCGCGGCCCGGTGTCGAGACGGGCCTGTCCGGCTTCCTGCTCACGGGCGATTGGATCGACACCGGGCTACCGGGTACGATCGAAAGTGCTGTCGTCAGCGGGCATCTCGCGGCCGGGGCGGCACTCGAGCTGACCCGGCTAGGTCACCCTGGGCAATAGGCGCGGCCGCGTCAGCGATCCGGTCGTCTGAACCCAGAGCTATCCTGGGTTGACTTTGTGGCGCAGGCCTTCAGGCGAGGCAAGGCGGAAGCCATGCCCCTCGGATGTCGATACAAGTGAGCGACAGTCTAGACATCAGAACATACCAGAATCAAGAGTTGGGTCGCATGCAATCGGTCATCGTTCACTACCAGGAGATCGCGCTCAAGGGGCGTAATCGACCCTGGTTCGTCGAGCGTCTCGTCAGCAATATCCGCGCCGGGACGGCCGATCTCGGCGTTGTGAAGGTCCGCGCGCTGATGGGGCGGATTGAGCTGCAGCATGAGTCGGCTGACGATTGGCCCGAACTGTGTGCCCGGTTGGCGCGGCTACCCGGCATTGCCAACTTTTCACGTGCGGTCCGCAGCCGCTGGGACATCGACGCGATCGCGGATACCGTGCTTGATGATCTCGGAGATCAGCAGGTCGAGAGCTTCCGAGTGAGCGCGCAGCGGGCCGACAAACGGTTTCCGATGACCTCGCCGCAGATCGAACGAGAGCTGGGTGGGCGCATCAAGGCGGCCCGCGGTTGGCGGGTCGATCTCGAACGACCGGAGCTGACGGTGCGCGTCGAGATTCTCAACGATGAGGCATTCTGTCACTTGCGGAAGGAACCGGGCCCCGGTGGTCTCCCCAGCGGTGTCAGCGGCCGTGTCGCCTGTCTGATGTCCGGTGGTATCGATTCACCGGTGGCCGCCTATCGGATGATCAAGCGTGGCTGCCGGGTCAGGCTGATTCATTTTCACAGCTATCCGATTCTGTCCCACACGTCTCAGGATAAAGTGGCCGAGATAGCCGAGCTGCTGACGCGCTGCCAGCTCGAGACCAGGCTCTACATGGTGGCTTTTGGAGAGATCCAGCGAAACGTGGTGCTGGCGGTGCCTCCGCCGCTCCGGGTGGTCGTCTACCGGCGTCTGATGCTGCGGATCGCCGAGCGCATCGGGCGCGCCTGCGGCGCGATGGCACTCGTTACCGGGGAGGCGGTCGGTCAGGTCGCCTCCCAGACGCTGGAAAACATGGCTGTCATCAATTCGGTGACGTCGATGCCGCTGTTGCGTCCCCTGGTCGGCATGGACAAGGACGAGATCGTCCGTGAGGCGCGGCAGCTCGGTACCTACGAGGTGTCGATCGTGCCGGACGAGGACTGCTGCACCTTGTTCACCCCGAAGCACCCGGCGACCAAAGCCAGGGCGCGCGTGGTCGACGAGGCGGAGGCGGCGCTCGAGGTGGAGGCGATCGTCGAGGAGGCGGCTACGACCGCCGAGCGGCGCGACATCAGATATCCCACACCCGCAGCGCAATCCGACAGGAGGTCGGGCACGTCAGGATAGCTGCTGACCTCTGCCATAGACTAACGACCCGACATGACCGCCATCCTCGGCATCTCCGCCTTTTATCACGACTCGGCTGCAGCGCTCCTGGTCAATGGGCGGATCGTTGCGGCGGCGCAGGAGGAACGTTTCTCTCGCATCAAGCACGACGCCGGCTTTCCGACGCACGCCATCGCCTACTGCCTCGACGAGGAGGGCATCGACGCGTCGGATCTCGACTACGTGGGGTTTTACGACAAGCCGCTGCTGAAGTTCGATCGGCTGCTCGAGACCTATCTCGCCTATGCGCCACGGGGCTTCGGGTCGTTCGTCAAGGCGATGCCACAGTGGCTCAAGCAGAAGCTGCACCTGCCCCGGGAAATCCGCCGCGGACTGAGTGGCGCCTACGAAAAGAGCATCACCTTCACCGAGCACCATGAATCGCACGCCGCCAGCGCGTTCTTTGCCTCACCCTTTCAAGATGCCGCCATCTTGACCCTGGACGGGGTCGGCGAATGGGCCACCGCCAGCTACGGGGTCGGTCACGCCAACCGCATCGATCTGTCGCACGAGCTGCACTTTCCTCATTCGCTGGGGCTGCTCTATTCCGCCTTCACCTACTACACGGGGTTCAAGGTCAACTCAGGCGAATACAAGCTCATGGGTCTGGCTCCCTACGGTGAGCCGACCTACACGGCCCTAATTCGCGACCACCTGATCGACCTGAAGCCGGATGGGTCGTTCAAGATGGACATGACCTACTTCCGGTATTGCGAAGGCCTGCAGATGACCTCCCCGGCCTTCGACGACCTGTTCGAGGGTCCCCGGCGCGCGCCGGAGTCGCCCATCACGCAGCGGGAAATGGACATCGCCGCCTCCATCCAGCAGGTCACCGAAGAGATCATGCTGAACGCGGCACGGCACGTGCACCGCGAGACCAGTGAGCGGTGTCTCTGTCTGGCTGGCGGAGTGGCCCTCAACTGCGTCGGCAACGGCCGAATCTTGCGCGAGGGCCCGTTCGACGAAATCTGGATTCAGCCGGCAGCCGGCGACGCCGGTGGCGCTCTGGGGGTGGCGCAGTTCATCTGGCACCAACTGCTCGACAAGCCGCGACCGGCGTCGACCGACGACACCCAGTGCGGTTCACTCCTCGGGCCCCGCTTCAGCGATGAGGAGCTGACCCGGTTCCTAGACGCCCAGGGCGCCGTCTATCAGCGGTTTGAAGATGACGCGACCCTCTGCGACCACGTCGCGGAGCTGCTCGCCGAGGAAAACGTGGTCGGCTGGTTCCAAGGGCGCATGGAGTTCGGGCCCCGCGCGCTCGGGGCCCGCAGCATCATCGGCGACGCGAGGAGCCGTGAGATGCAGTCGGTCATGAACCTCAAAGTCAAATTCCGCGAATCGTTTCGGCCGTTTGCGCCGAGTGTTCTCCGGGAATCCGTATCTGAATATTTCGACATCGATTACGACAGCCCGTATATGCTCCTGGTCGCG
>JASLOY010000177.1 GCA_030745255.1 Vicinamibacterales bacterium | reverse complement strand
GATTCTCGAGGCCCGCGGCGAGCCGCGCGCCGCACGGCGCGATCGCGCGCGCGAGCTGCTCGAGGAGCTCAATCTGACTCCGCTGGCCAAGTCACCGGCCCACACGTTGTCGGGAGGGGAGCGACGCCGGGCCGAAATCACCCGCGCGCTGGTCATCTCGCCGTCATTCATGCTGCTCGACGAGCCGTTCGCCGGCATCGACCCGATCGCGGTGACCGACATCCAGGAGATCATCTTCCATCTGAAGGCTCGTGGCATCGGGGTACTCATCACCGACCACAACGTCCGCGAGACGCTGCGCATCACGGACCGCGCCTACATCGTGCACGATGGCGCCGTGTTCCGTAGCGGCACCCCGTCCGATCTCGCCCAGGACGAAGATGTCAAGCGGATCTATTTAGGTACCGATTTTCGTTTGGACTAAGATCAGAAGAGGCTCGACTCACGAGAAACAGGGTCGGCCCATACGCTATGGCGCTTCAACAACGACTCCAGACGCGGCTGTCACAGAAGCTGATCCTGACGCCGTCGCTGCAGCAAGCGATCAAACTGCTGCCGATGACGACGCTTGAATTGGTCGACATGCTGAACCAGGAAGTCGTCGAGAATCCGATGCTGGAGGAAGTGCCGACCGAGGAGTTGCAGCAACCGGAGGCTGCCAGCCAGGCGGAAAAGCCGGAGGAGCCAGCCGCCGACAAGGAGAAACAGGACTCCTGGGACGACGCCGACTACGAGTATTTCTTTGGCGACTACCTGGACGACGGGTATCGCGTGCGTGCCCCTCGCGAGGTCAAAGAGCTCCCGCCGATCGAGAACACGCTTTCGACTCAAAGCTCTCTGGCCGATCACCTGATGTGGCAGCTGTCGCTCCAGACCAAGGATGACGACCCGCTGGTGCGTGAGATCGGCTCGGCGATCATCGGCAACGTCGACGATGACGGGTATCTCGTCGCATCGGCCGACGAGATCGCGGCAATGGGGACCTGGCCCCTCCACGAAGTCGAGCGGGTCCTCCAGGTTATTCAGGCCTTCGACCCGATCGGAGTGGCAGCGCGCGGGCTACAGGAGTGCCTGCTGCTGCAGATCGATCACCTTGGCCTGAGCGGGACCGCGAGCGAGACCATCGTTCGAGAGCACCTGAAGCTCCTCCAGAACCATCAGGAGCAGGAAATCGCCCGTCGGCTGGACATGTCGATCGAGGATCTCAAGCACCACATCGAGGTCATCCGACAACTCGATCCGAAGCCGGGCAGTCGATTCAACCCGAGCTCGTCTCAGTTCGTGATTCCAGATGTGCACGTCGTGAAGGTCGAGGACCGGTATGTCGCGGTATTGAACGAAGACGGCATGCCGCAACTTCGGATCAGTCCGGTCTATCGTCGGCTGCTCGACAAGAAGACGGAGAACAGCAACGAGACCAGAGCGTATGTGAAGGAGAAGGTTCGCTCGGCGCTGTGGCTCATCAAGTCAGTCTACCAACGGCAGAAGACGATTCACAAGGTGGCCACTAGTATCATCGCGTTCCAGACGGAGTTCCTCGACCACGGCATCGAACATCTCCGCCCGCTCGTGCTGCGCGATGTCGCCAACGACATCGGCATGCACGAATCCACCGTCAGCCGTGTGGTCAACAACAAATACATGCACACCCCGCAAGGGGTGTTCGAGATGAAGTACTTCTTCCACAGTGGCATCAACAGCGCGTATGGCGAAAGCGTCTCCTCGGTCACGATCAAACAACGCATCCGCAAGATTATCGAAGAGGAAGACCCCAAGAAGCCGCTGAGCGACTCTCGGATCGTGCGGCTCCTCCAGGATGAAGGACTTGTGCTCGCCCGTCGCACAATCGCGAAGTATCGGGAAGAACTCAGGATACCGACGTCGACGCAGCGGAAGGTGCTGTTTTAACCGGCGGCTCGATCCTGAACGAGACCTGACTACAAGACGCCGCCCGCAACGCCGCCGTGCGTGCGGCACAAAATGGAGGCAGAGAACGCATGGAGTGTACGGTGACGGGGAAGAAGATGGAGGTCACCAGCGAGTTGCGCGAGCTGATTCACCGACGCCTCCTCCCTCTCGAACGCGTTCTCGGTGATGCCATCGTGTCGGCAGACGTGGTACTGGGCTCCGAGCACCAACTCTGTGTGTCGGAGATCGTCGTGCACGCGCGGGGAGACCATCGTCTGCACGGGCAGGCGGAAGGACAAACTTGGCCGACCGCGGTCGGCGGCGCCGTCGACAAGGTCATGCGCCAGGCACAAGAACTGAAGGGGAAGTGGCAGGGGCGCCGGCGTGAAGCCGAACCGCCAGCGACCTTCTTGCCCGATATTGGAGCCGGTGGCGACGGAGAGCCCAGCACCGGTTGACGCGGACAGGCGAGAGAGAGTTGTAAGCGATCCCGATGGCAACCGGACGCTCGGAGACATCGAACCAGAAGCGCGTGGCTCGGTTCGTGGTAGTCACCGGGCTCTCCGGGGCCGGCAAGTCCGCGGCCATCCGGGCGCTGGAGGATCTCGGCTACCTCTGTGTCGACAATCTTCCCACGGTCCTGATCCTGACCTTGGCGGACCTGACATTGGGAAAGGGCGCCATCTACGATGCGGTCGCCGTCGTGGTCGATGCTCGCGACCGGTCATTCCTCGACCATTTCTCGGCTGTTCTCAAGTCGCTACGGGCGCGGCGAGATCTTGGAACGTCACTGATCTTCTTGGAAGCGTCGGATGCGGCGTTGCTGCGACGGTTCAGCGAGACCCGCCGACCTCATCCGCTGGCACCGACCGGGTCAGTCATTGAAGGGATACTGGCCGAACGGGCCCGGCTCCGCCGCATCAAGAAGATGGCGGACAGGGTGCTCGATACGTCGGACCTCACCGTGCACGAGCTGCGTCGTGCGTTCCGTGAGCTCTCGCAGGCCGACGGTAAGCAGACGCGACTGACGGTGACGCTGTTGAGCTTCGGCTACAAATACGGCATCCCCTCGGAATCGGACCTGCTCTTCGACGTGCGCTTTCTGCCCAACCCGTATTTCGTAACCGGGTTGCGTGCGCTCACCGGCAAAGACCCGGCAGTGCGAGACTATGTCGTGGCGGCTGAGGCCACCGAGCCCTTTCTGCAAATGACGACCGACTTGCTCAAGTTCCTGATTCCGAAATACACCACCGAAGGGAAGAGCTATCTGACCATCGGCGTTGGCTGCACCGGCGGGCGTCACCGCTCGGTTGCGGTGGTCGAGCAGCTTAAGCCCCGGCTCGCCGGCATAGCCGGCGTACGATGGCGGATGAGACATCGCGACATCGCGGTCGAATAGACAGCGCACACGGGGGCATGCCCTTGCCGCCTTCGCAGAGGGGAGATGCCGGACCAGAGATGAGAGTTGACAAACCGTGGGGCTACGAGCTCCGGTGGGCCACAACAGACCGATATGTCGGCAAGGTGATTCATGTCCAGGCCGGTCACGCGCTGAGCCTCCAATATCACAACGTCAAGGACGAGACGATCCTGGTGTGGGCCGGACGTATCCGTTTCGAGCATGACGTTGAGGGAAGCCGCGTCACCCGCGAGATGACGCAGGGCGACAGCGCGCACATCACCCCGGGGACGGTCCACCGCATGACCGCCATCGAAGACAGTGATATTTTCGAAGTGTCCACGCCGGAGCTCGAGGATGTGGTGAGACTCGAAGACCGATACGGGCGCGCCGAACCAGACTCCGCCTGACCGTGGGCCCTGACACGCCCAGGCCCAGACACCCGATCCGCAACGCCAGCGGCAAGCCGCGGGACACGGGGACCCACTTGGAAAGCGTACCCGATGCCCGAAGTCTGTATCCTGAAGCCCCGGAACGGATCGGCATCCGTCGGGCGGTCCGTCAGAATGGTATATCGTCCTCGGTGAGCTCGGGTGGACCCGCCGCCGTGCCTGAACTTGCCGACGACTCGCGCGAGCCGTAGTCGCCGCCTGCCGAGTCGCCACCTCCACCACGACCGCCGAGCAACACGATGCGATCCGACCTGATTTCAGTTGTGTATCGCTTGTTCCCGTCGCGGTCATCCCACTGGCGTGTCTGCAGCCGTCCTTCGACGTAGATCTGCTTGCCCTTCTTCAGATAGTCGTTCAGCGTCTCGGCCTGCTTCCCCCAGAGCACCACGCGGTGCCACTCGGTACGCTCCTGCCGCTGACCAGACGACTTGTCGTTCCACACCTCAGTCGTTGCGAGGCTGAGCGTGCTGACCGCGGCGCCACCGGGCGTGAAGCGAACCTCGGCGTCCTTGCCCAGGTTACCGACGAGGATCACCCTATTGACCGTTCCCATGCTGTTTCCTGGTTGTGCACCGACGAAGTCTGCCCCGGCGCCTGCCTTTACTGTTGTGCCTGATCGAGTCGATCGAGCGCCTGCTGGGCGAGGTTCGCCATGTTGTCGTCCGGATAGTTCTCTATCACCCGCTCAAACGCTTGCCGAGCGAGCTCGGGTTCGCCCAGACCCTGGAGCGCCAGACCGCGCTTGTAGAGGGCCTGGGCAACGATATCGCCGTCCGGGTAGCCGAGCACCACCTGCTCGTATGCGTCGGCCGCCTCGCGGAACTTGCCGTCCGCGTAATGATTCTCACCGATGAAGAACTGGGCGTCGTCAGCCAGCTCGGACCGAGGGAACGAACTGATATAAGCCTCGAAGCCTTGAATCGAGAGCGCCCACTGCCCGGTGGTGTAGTCGGACCAGGCGGTGTCGTACATCCGTTGTGGCGGCACGCCGGGGTTGACAGGGGCGACTGCGGCGCTGGGCGCCGGAACCGGCGACGAGACGGTTGGCAGACCCGTCTCCGGGTCCACGGCCAGCGGCGTCACCGGCATCGTCATCGGAGGAATCGCCAGTCGCAAGGCCTCGACTTCCTGCGCCAGCGACGAGACGCGCACGTTTGTCTCATCGACCTTCTCGCGCACGACCCGGACGCCCCCGGTCACGTTGTCCACAATGAGCTTCTGGTCCGCAAAGGCCCGTCGGGTGTCGGCGGCCTGGGTGTCGAGCTTCGTCAGCAGCGTCTGCAGGGTCTCGTCGAGCGAGCCCAGCATCAAATTCAGACGCACTGCCTGCTCTTGCAGCATACGAATGTCCGCCATCATCTGTTGATGCTCGCGATCAGCCCCGTGAACCGGGGCGACCACAAACAGCGCACATGCCCAACCGAGCACAAGCGAAACAAGCAGCCGTCTCATGAACTTTCCTCTGTCTGGTGTCCCGACACGGGACACTCGGCGTGATAGCACCTACTATCCTACCGCGCCAAGGGTGAGCCTCGCTACTTCGAGGTAATCACGAAGTGGACCCGCCGGTTCGCCGCCCACGCGGCATCGTCGTGTCCGGGGTCGAACGGAAACTCCTTCCCGTAGCTGACCGTCCGGACCCGGGACGCGTCGAATCCAATCTCGATGAAGTATTGCTGCGCCGCCAGCGCCCGTCGTTCGCCCAGTCCGAGGTTGTACTCAGGCGTGCCACGTTCGTCGCAGTGTCCCTCGATGGTCACCACCCAGGTCGGATAGCGCCGCAAGACCTCGGCGTTCGCCTCGAGCACCCGCAGAGCCTGCTCGTCGAGCTCGGCACTGTCGAGGCGGAAGAAGGCCGGTTCGAGCGGCGATTCCTGGTTGATCTCTTCGAGCGAGCGTGACGCGAACTCGTCATCCGGAGTCAGCTCTGTCGGCACGACTGGTGGCGGCGCTGGCGGGGGAGGGGTCGCTGCCGGCGGGGGCGTGGTACTCGTGGAGGCCGGCGGGGGGGGAGAGGTCTCCGGCGTGACAGGCGCTGGCTGCCGCACGCAGGCTGCACTGAGCAACAACGTCGTCGTCATCAAGAGTGCGACATACCTGATCCCATGCGTCATGACTCGAACTCGCATCCCCAGTTCCTCTCGTGGTATGGCGTACGCGGGCGAACACCTCATGCTGGCGTCACCGTGACCAGCTCGGCATCTCGTTGTTGCCGGTGGACGTAACGCGGTGGAGCCCGTTGCCATCGCGCCCGATCGTGTAGATCTGTTTCATCCCGCTGCCGCGCGTCGAGCTGAACGCGATGTGCCGGCCGTTGGGCGAATAACTGGGGCTCTCGTTTGACCCGAGTCCGAAGGTCAGCTGGCGAACTTCGCCGGTGGCGAGATCGAGCACCTTGATGTCGTGTCCCGGTCCAGTCTTCGACGAGAAGGCGATCTCGTTGAAAGGTGCCGGCGACCAGGTCGGCCGATCGCAGTAGGTCTCGTAAGTCAGACGCCGTGTCCCGGTGCCGTCGGCGCCTACGACGTAAATCTGTGGCGAGCCGGTGCGGTCCGAGCCGAAGGCTATCTGCTGTCCGTTTGGAGACCAGGTCGGGCTGAAGTCGATTGCCGGATGGTTCGTGATCTGAACAACATCGCCGGTGCCATCGACATTGGCGACGTAGATGTCGTTGTTCCCGTTCCGGTTCGACATGAACGCGATTCGGCTCCCGTCGGGCGAGAACGCCGGCAGGAAGTTGTGATCCTCGATGTTGCCCTCGACCGGTCGGGTCATCCGTCCTTCGTAGAGATGGGACACGACGACATCAGGGAAACCGGTGAGCCAGGAGGTATACCCGAGGGACCGTCCGTCGGGCGACCAGGCCGGAGTGGTGTTGAGGACACGGGACACCGTGACGCGTCTGGTGTTGGCGCCGTCGTAGTCGGCGATGTAAATCTCCTTCACTTGCCGGTTCTCGACCAAGCCGAGCACCGATTCGCTGTCCCGATCGCTCACGAACGCGATGCGAGTCCGGGCCACACCTTCCAGGCCTCGCTGGTGTCGATGGATTTCATCCGACAGCTGATGCGCGTAGAGCCTCGGGTTGCGGTTCGACCCCTCATATTGCACGCCGAAGGGCCACTCGAGCGTGCGGATGGAAAACAACCGGACGGTGACCTCCATCTGGGTTTCACTCGTCGCCTCGACGGTGCAGCTGATCACGCCATCGGCCCCCAGCTCACGCCAGCGGTCGAACGGGAGATCGATCAGCGAGCGGGCGACCGGGATCGTGCGATAGACGTCTCGCGGAATCATCCGAATTTCGCGTTCGAACTCCAGGTCGTCCCAAAGCACCTGGGCGATGGTGCGGGCTGCTTCGGCAGTCGACTCGTCCGGTGTGAGGGCCAAACAGTCGGGCACCGCGAAGCTGGGCTGGGTACCGATCCGGTCGCCGATGATCAACTCG
>JASLOY010000176.1 GCA_030745255.1 Vicinamibacterales bacterium | reverse complement strand
ATGGACGTGACTCTGGTCGACATTGATGCGGCGATGACGACACTCGGGCGGACACACGAGGTGTTGGTCGACCTGAACCAGGACGCCTTTGCCGACCCGCGTGTGTCAGTCGAGAACCAAGATGGGTACGCCTACCTGCGCGATACCGATGACAGGTTCTGGGACGTCATCGTGGTAGACCTTCCTGACCCGCGGACAATCGACATCGCCCGGCTCTACAGTCTCGGGTTCTATCGCCTGGCGCACCGGCACCTCTCACCAGGCGGCGTCGTCGTCACCCAGGCAACGAGCCCGTTCTTCACGCGGCGCGCGTTCCTCTCGGTGAGCGCGACGATGGAGGCGGCTGGGCTGATGACCGCCGCGTATCACAATCATGTGCCGACGATGGGGGAGTGGGGATGGGTGCTGGGCATGCGCGGTCACGATGGCACGGCACCGCGGGACGACTGGTTGAGCCAGCGCCTCGCTGCGCTCAGTTTCGAGCCGCTGCGGACGCGCTTTCTCAATCGTGACGCGATGGTGAGCATGCTGCACTTCGGCAAAGGCTTCGACGACGAGGTCGAGGTGAGCGATGAGGCCAATTTCGCGATCTTCTACTACTATCGGGACGGGGAATGGGATGTGTTCTGACGCCCCAGAAGTCAGAAGGTAGAAGGTAGAAGGCAGGGGGCAGAAGGACGCTGGAGGGCTGCGCCAGTGTGTGTTTCATGTCAGGCCGAGACGGCGTGATGAACGTGTTCAAGACCAAGGTGGCGCACCCGTTTCTGGAGCTTCTGGCCTTCCTGAATCGGGAGAACCTCTTCCGGTTGATGGGCGTCATCGTCGTGTTGATTCTCGTCGGGGCTGTTGGTCTCACCTACTTCGAGGAGAACCGGCCCTTTCCCGACGCGCTCTGGTGGGCCATCGTCACCGTGACCACGGTTGGCTTCGGAGACATCTCCCCGACTTCGCTCGGTGGCCGGCTGATCGGCGTCGTGCTCATGTTCTTTGGCATTGGTGTGCTCGGCATGTTCACGGCGACCATCGCCGGTGTGTTCGTCGAGAAGCGATTGAGGAAGGAGCGGGGCATGGGCTCGTACGATCTGGAGGGCCACATCATCCTGTGTGAATGGAACGACCGTACGAAAGAGATTCTCAAGGACCTCCGGGCCGACTCGCGCGCAGCAGGCGCCCCGATCGTGCTCGTGGCCGACATCGACGCAAAGCCGGTGGTCGATGAGCAGCTCTATTTCGTGCGCGGCGAGCTGACCGAAGAGCAACTGAAGCGGGCCGGCATCGAGAAGGCGGCCACCGTTGTGCTCGTCGGCGACCGGTCCTTGGAGCACGGGGCGCGGGATGCCAAAGCGGTGCTGTCGGTCTTGACGGTCGAAAGCCTCAACCCAGACGCCTATTCGATCGTCGAGCTGGTGAGCGAAGAGAACGTCCGCCACTGCGAACGCGCCGGCGCCGATGAGATCATCGTGGGGGCCGAGTTCAGCAGCCGTGTCATCTCGACCGCGACCCTGGACCACGGCATCTCCACTGTGTTGCGTGAGCTCTTGAGCGCGCAGGTGGGTCACGATCTCATCACTGTCCCGGTCCCGGCGGGGTTGGCGGGGCGCCCCTTCTTAGACGTGTTTTCCAACCTGAAGCGTGAAGGCGGCATGATTGCCTTGGCCGTGCTGCCGCATGGCGCGGGCGACGTCGTGACGAACCCCGATGGGGATACCATCGTCAATGCGGATGATCGGCTGGTCGTCGTCTCGGCGCGTAAACGACACGCGCCGTGAGGGGGGGTTCCGTCACAGACATGTCAATCATCGAACGCGTGGGTGTGCTGCTGAAGAGCGAGCTGGCGGGGCGGTTGGGTGCGCGGCGGTGGGGCGCCGGTGATCGACATTCGCATCGGCGAGACCCGGGCACAGATCGCGAACACGGGTGGACGGTCGGAGAAGGCACCGCGTCACGGCCTGAGGCCGCGGCGGTCGGTGGGCGTGGTGCGCCGTCACGGGATCCGGAGCTGGCAGAGTACTATGCCAACCTCGAACTGTCCTACGGGGCCGACATCGACGCGGTACGGGAGGCCCGGAGGAGGCTCCTCAAGCGCTATCACCCCGACCTCCATTCGGCCGATCCCGACAAGAAACGGATCGCGACCCAGTTGGCTCAGGGTCTCAACCGGGCCCACGATGAACTGCTCGGCCGCCTGGATCGTAAACAACGATAGGATCACGGATGAAGAAGGAGGCGTTGATCGATGTCTGAGCATCTCGATCGGGTCAAGGGCTATCTGCTCGACCTCGATCTCACGATTGTTGCGGAAAACGAAGCCGAGGAGCTGGTGGTGGTCGACGACGAAGACAGCGGGATCAAGCAGCTGGTCATCGACTGTGAACCCCCCATCGTCGTCCTCGAACAGCTGATCGCCGAGGTGCCGGCCGAGCCCGGAAATCTGTTCGTCCGGTTGCTGCAGATGAACAACACCCTGGTGCACGGCGCCTTTGTGCTCGATGAAGATGCCGGGCGTATTTTTTATCGCGATACACTGCAGCTCACCCATCTCGATCTCAACGAGCTCGAGGGTTCGATCCGAGCCCTCTCTTTGGCGCTGGCGGAGTACGGCGCTGAGCTGCTCACCTTTCTGAAGAAATAGCTCATGCCCCAGGAGACGTAGTCATGGCCAGCATTTTTCGAAGGATGTTCAAGGTCGCCGAATCGAACGCCCACGCCGCGATGGACAGCCTAGAGGACCCGATCAAGATGACCGAACAGGGGATTCGCGATCTCAAGAAGAACCTCCAGGCCGCGATGGTCAGTCTCGCGCAAGTGAAGTCACTCGCTATTCGGATGCAGAAGGAGGCGTCCGACCACAAGAAGCGTGCCGCGGACTACGAGCGCAAGGCGATGCTGATTCTCAAGAAGATGGAAGCGGGGGAGATGGAGGCGGGTGAGGCCGAGCGTTTGGCGACCGCCGCGCTGGAGAAGAAGGAGGAAGCGGTGCAGCAGACCGCGACGGCGAACACCGACCACAAGACCCAGCAGCGGATGGCCGACCAGCTCCAGGCCAAGGTCGAGGATCTCAAACGACAGATCAGCACGTACGAAAACGAGGCCGTCACCTTGAAGGCTCGGGCTCGCACCGCGTCATCGATGCGCAAGATCAACCAGCAACTCGCGGGCGCCGACGCGTCCGGCACGGTGGCCATGCTCGAAAAGATGAAGCAGAAGGTCCAGGAAGAGGAGTCGCTCGCCGAGGCGTATGACCAGCTTGCCGACGTCGGTGGGGACATCGACGAGGACATCGACAAGGCCTTGGCCGTGCCCTCGAGTAGCGCCGGTGCCGATTCGTTGGCCGAGCTGAAGAAGAAGATGGGGATCGCGACCGCCTAACCCCAGAGCTCACTTGTGTTGGTTTTGTGGCGCAGGCCTTGCCGCCTCCGTTTGCTGGTGCCCACACCAGCGAACTACAGCGAGACCTCGCCGTAGCCTTTGCGCAGGCGGGCAGGTCTGCGAGGCAAGGCGGAAGCCTTGCTCCCGATGTCGACACAACTGCTGCGTTCTCTCGTCTGCGTCCCTATCATTTACGCCGTGCCCTTCGTATCATGACGGTGGCCGATGAAAGTGCCACCGTCTACCGCCGTTGCTGACAACATCATCTTCTCACCGCCGAGGCTCGGCGCGGCTGCTGGCAACGACTCGTATGAGACCCGTCGCGCGCTCTGCTGCGGCGGCGATGCTGCTGGCAGCTATCGAGCCGAGTAGAGTCTCGCGACGTTGTCGACGATGGTGAACGACGGAGAGCGTCGTCGGAGGAGAGCATGACCGAATCGAGGTTGGTCGAGGGTAAGGTCGCCCTGGTCACCGGTGCAGGACGCGGCGTTGGCGCGGAGGTCGCCAAGTTGTGTGCGGCACACGGCGCGCGGGTCGTCGTCAACGACCTCGGCGGGAGCGAAGTTGGTGACGGTCAGGACCAGGCGCCGGCGATGGCGACGGTGACTGCTATCCGAGACGCGGGTGGTGAGGCCGAAGCCAACTTCGACAGCGTAGCCGACAGCACGGCTGCGCGCGGCATGATTGAGCAGGCACTCGACTGTTTCGGCCGCATCGACATCGTCGTCAATAACGCCGGGATCCTGCGCGACGTCATCTTTCACAAGATGACGGAAGGCGACTGGGACGCGGTGGTCGATGTCCACCTGAAGGGGAGCTTCAACATCTCCAGTGCCGCGGCCGGCCACTTTCGCAAGCAGGAATCCGGTTCCTACGTCCACATGACGTCTACCTCGGGCCTGATCGGCAACCTCGGCCAGGCCAACTACTCCGCGGCCAAACTGGGCATCGTTGGCCTCTCGAAGTCCATCGCGCTCGACATGTCACGCTTCAACGTTCGTTCCAACTGCATCGCGCCGTTTGCCTGGAGTCGCCTGATCGGATCCATCCCGATCGCCGACGACATCCAGCGTGCGCGAGTGGAGAAGCTGAAGCGGATGACGCCCGACAAGATTGCCCCGGTGGTCGTCGCGCTGGCCGCTGATGCCACCGCCGACATCACCGGACAGATCTTCGCCGTTCGCAACAACGAGATCTTTCTGATGGGCCAGAACCGACCGCTTCGGAGCATCCAGGAGGGCAGCGGCTGGACTCCGACCGCCGTCATCGAGCACGCCTTCCCGGCGCTCCGGCCCGACTTCTACCCGCTGCATCGCAGCCAGGACATCTTCAGCTGGGACCCCGTGTGATGGCGATCAATTACGAAAGACTCATGACCTGGCCCTTCGCGCCGGTGGAACAGACCTACACCGAAAGGGACACGATGCTCTACGCCCTTGGCGTCGGCGTCGGCGCCGATCCGCTGGACGAGGGACAGCTTCGTTTCGTGTTCGAAGAGCCGGGGTTGGTCGCGCTGCCGACCATGGCTGCGGTGCTCGGGACGTCGGGCTTCTGGGTACGTGACCCGGCGACCGGTGTGGACTGGAAACAGGTGCTGCACGGCGAACAGGGCATCGAGCTGCATCGGCCCCTGCCGGCGGCCACCACGGTGCTTGCCCAGACCCGGGTGACCGAGATCATCGACAAGGGGGAAGGTCGCGGCGCCCTGATCTACTCGCAGCGCGAGATTCGAGACAAACACACCGGTGATCCCCTCGCCACCCTGTCGTCGACGACGGTGGCCCGCGGTGACGGCGGCTTTGGTGGACCAGCGATGGCACAGCCGCAGCCACACACGCTGCCCGAGCGTGAGCCCGACCTGCTGTGCGACCTGCCGACCGTGCCCCAGGCGGCGTTGGTCTACCGGCTATCCGGAGACCCGAACCCGTTGCACGCCGATCCGGCGGTGGCCCGTGCCGCCGGGTTCGGGGCGCCTATCCTGCACGGGTTGTGCACGCTCGGTATCGCCGGCCACGCCGTCCTCAGGACCTGCTGCGACTATGACCCCGCGCGGTTTCGGTCGCTGCAGCTGCGTTTCTCTGCCCCTGTCTATCCCGGCGAGACGATACGGACCGAGATGTGGCGCGATGGCGATGTCGTGTCCTTTCGTTCGCAGGCCCTCGAGCGACATGTCACCGTGCTCAACAACGGCCGGGTCGAACTAGGCGTCTCCTCAGGGTGAGGTCGTCGCGTTTGAAGCAAGTCTTTCGAGGCCCACCGGAGATGTCTAGCTCCCGTGTAGCGGGGTTGTGAGAAAAGCCGCTGCTAGCGGGGCGGCGCTCCGTGTCACTCGTCGGTTTGAGGCGCAGTTTCGCTAGCAGATTGATGCCGAGCTGCGGCAATCAGGTTCAGGAGAGCTGAGCGAAGGTTGGTGGCCGATGTCCGTTGGAATACATGCCTTTGGCGGCTACGTGCCGCGCCTGCGCCTGCAACGCGGGGTCATCGCCGAGGCCAACGCCTGGTTCAACCCCGGTCTCAAAGGTCTCGGCAAGGGCGAGCGGTCCATCGCCAACTGGGATGAGGATGCCGTCACGATGGCCGTCGAAGCGTCCCGCGACGCCCTCGGTCGCGGCGGGCGGGACGGCATCCGTGGCATCTACCTAGCATCGACCAGTCTGCCATTTGAGGATCGGCAGAACGCCGGTATTGTCGCCGAGGCGCTGCACCTGGGGCACAGCCTGCACACACTCGACATCGCCGGTTCGCAACGGGCCGGGATGTCGGCTCTGGTGACGGCGTTCCAGACGGTGGCCGGCGGCGGCGGGCCGATCCTCGTGGTGGCCTCGGAAAAGCGCCGCACCAAGGCCGCGAGCCCGCTGGAGTTGACGACCGGTGATGGTGCCGCGGCGCTGCTCGTCGGTCAGGGCGATGGTGCCGCACGGCTGCTGGGCCATGCCACCGAAACCGCCGACTTCGTCGACCACTACCGGGGACAGCACCAGGCGTTCGATTACGTCTGGGAAGAACGGTGGATTCGTGATGAGGGGTATCTGAAGCTCGTTCCCGCGGCGGCGGTCCGGGCACTGGAGGCGGCCGCGGTAGACCCCGGCGCGATTGACCATTTCTGTTTCCCGTCGGCCGCCCGGCGGGTCGCGGCCACACTCGCCAGCAAGCTCGGGATCCCTGATACAGCCGTGCGCGACAACCTGCAGGGAAGCTGCGGCGAGGCCGGCGCGGCCCACCCACTGCTTATGCTCGTCCATGCGCTCGAACAGGCCGGCCCGGGCGACAAGCTGCTGGTGACCGGCTTCGGCCAGGGGTGTGACGCGGTCGTGATCGAAGCCGGTGGGCAGCTGCGTGCGATGACACCGCGTGTCGGAATCAGCGGACATCTCGCCAGACGGCGCGCGGAGCACAACTACCAGCGCTATCTCGCCATCAACGACCTCGTGACCATCGAACGCGGGCTCCGTGCTGAGGTCGACAAGCAAACCGGCCTGACAACGCTCTATCGCAACAAGGACATGCTGCTCGGTTTTGTTGGCGGGCGATGCCGGACCTGCGGCACACTGCAATACCCGAAGAGCAACGTCTGCGCGAACCCGGACTGCGATGGCGTCGACGGCCAGGACGATCATCCGTTTTCGGAGATGACGGCCACACTCAACTCCTATACCGCCGATCGGCTCACCTATTGTCCGGATCCACCGGCCTACTACGGCATGGTGCAGTTCGACGACGGTGGCCGAGCGATGATCGATTTCGCCGACATCGACCCCGGCACGGAGTTGCAGGTCGGTCAGCCGATGCGCATGATGTTCCGGATCAAGGATTACGACACCACCCGCGGCTTTCGACGCTATTTCTGGAAGGCAACGCCCGCGACACACAGCGCAGGGCAAGGAGCAGAGTGACCATGGCAACCGGAATCAGAG
>JASLOY010000175.1:7038-7290 GCA_030745255.1 Vicinamibacterales bacterium | reverse complement strand
CCAGAAAATCAACACGCCGCCGAGGTTCATCGCGATGCCCTGGAACCCGGCCGGTAGCCCGAACCGGAAGAGCGAGCGGATGATGTCCCAGTCGGGCCGGAAAGACATAGAGCGCGAAAAATGAATGACGAGGCGGTTGGAAAACAACAGCCACATGAAGATGATGCCAGTGATCCCACTCGCAATCGCGGTCCCCATCGCCGCGCCACGGGTGCCGAAGGCCGGAATCGGTCCCAGCCCCCGAATCAGCAC
>JASLOY010000175.1:0-7028 GCA_030745255.1 Vicinamibacterales bacterium | reverse complement strand
GTTTTGGCGTCGCCCGCGGCGCGCAGGGCGCCGCTGAACATAAAGAACATCAGCATCCCGATACTGAACACGAACAGAATTCGAATGTAGGGCAACGCCTCGACCTGCACCTCCGGTTCCGCGTTGATCAGGGTCAGCAGCGTCGGCGCGAACCAGTACCCCAGCGGCGCCATCACCCCGACCGCCAGCACGACGGCGACCAGAAACGCCTGGTAGACAGACCGGTTCACCTTGTCGGGCTCACCGGCGCCGGCGAATCGCGCCACCAGCACCCCCATCCCTGTAAAAACGGACGCTACGAAGACGATGACCAGGATGAAAATCTGTAGACTCACGCCGATGGCCGCGTTGCCGGTAAACCCGACGAAGTTGCCCACCATCGCCTGATCGATGATGCCCTGGAGACCGCCGATGACGTTCTGTACCATCGTGGGCCAGGCCAGGTGCCACACGGCGCGGCCCAGGGGACCCTCGACGATCGACCGGTCAAACTCTTTCCTGGCGGGAACGGCGTCGGTCATGTTGACGGATATGCGGACACCGTGGTCAGACGCGGTAGGATAGACACTTCGGACGTGTCGACACTCTATCAGATTGAAGCGCAGGTTCGTGCCGCCCTCGACGACCCCGCACCGCGCGCCGACGTGCACATCGCGCTGGCGCCGCGGCCGCGACTCGGCTGGCAGGCGGGAGTGATTCCCCCTGCGGCGCGCCTGGCCGCCGCACTCGTGCTGCTCTACCCCATCGGTCGACACGTGCATCTGGTGCTGACCCGCCGGACCGGCACACTCGTCCAGCATGCCGGCCAGGTCTCGTTGCCCGGCGGGGCCGTCGACAGCGATGAGACGGTCGAAGCCGCGGCGCTTCGGGAGGCCCGCGAAGAAATCGGGCTCGAGCCTGCCGGCCTGCGGGTCATTGGACGGCTATCGGCGCTCTACATCCCGGTCAGCAACTTCGCGCTCCATCCGGTCGTGGCGGTCTCCGACCGGCGTCCAACCCTGGTGCCGGCGGCGGCGGAAGTGGCCCACATCCTGGAGGTGCCGCTGAGCGAGCTACGAGATCCCGCCCGTCTGCGTCATGGACGGCGCTGGCGCGGAGATGACGCGATTACCGTGCCCTATTTCGAGCTGCTCGGCGAGCGTGTCTGGGGCGCCACCGCCATGGTACTTGGCGAGCTGCTGCACGTGCTGCCTCCGCGCGAGGAGCCTGAGGTGGTGGCCTAGTGGCGAAACGACGCAAGCGCCGCGGCGTACCGCTCTTCGACGGGCCCGATACGGGCACCGACGCCGTCACCTCCAAACTGGACCGCGAACCGACGGTCGAGCTGACCGACGCCGCCGAGAGCCGGTATCTGAACTACGCGCTGTCGGTCATCACCTCGCGCGCGTTGCCGGACGTGCGCGACGGCTTGAAACCGGTGCAGCGACGAATCCTCTTCACGATGTGGGAACAGCGGATCACCGCCGACGCCAAACCGCGCAAGTCGGCCAAAGTGGTCGGCGACGTCATGGGTGGCTACCACCCGCATGGTGATACCGCGCTCTACGACACGCTGGTGCGAATGGCCCAGCCGTTCGCCTTGCGGTATCCGTTGATCGATGGACACGGCAACTTCGGGTCGCTCGACGGCGATAGCGCCGCCGCCATGCGATACACCGAGTGCCGCCTCGCCCCGCCGAGCGCCGAGCTCCTTGGTGAAATCGACCAGGACACAGTGCATTTCCGCCCCAACTACGACGGCACGAAAGTGGAGCCGGTCGTCCTCCCGGCGCGACTCCCCAACCTGTTGATCAACGGCGCGACCGGCATCGCGGTCGGCATGGCGACCAACATCCCACCACATCACGTGGGTGAGGTCTGCACGGCATTGCTGAAGCTGCTCGACAAACCGGAGCTGAGCAGCGAGCGCCTCTGCCGGTATATCAAAGGACCAGAGTTTCCGACCGGCGGCCAGGTCTTGAACACACCAGACGAGCTGAAGCAGATCTACAAGACCGGCAGTGGGTCCATCCGGCTGCGTGCCACCTGGAAGTCGGGGCCGACGACCCGCGCCAGCAAGACCATTCACGTCACGAGCGTGCCCTACATGGTCAACAAGGCGCAGCTCGTGGAACGGATTGCTGAGGTGATACTGGCCCGCAAGCTGCCGCCGCTCGTCGACGTCAGGGACGAGTCCACCGACGAAGTCCGGATCGCGCTCGAGCTCAAACGGGATGCCGACGAGCGCCTGGTGATGGCGTATCTGTTTCGACACACGCCGTTGCAGACGAGTTTCGCCGTCAATCTGACCTGCCTGGTTCCAACGGCGGTGCCGGAGGTCGGCCGCCCGGAACGACTCGACCTGCACCAACTCCTGTCCTACTTCCTGGGATTCCGGCTGGAGGTCGTGACCCGACGACTGGAGCACGAGCTCGCGGCGCTGCGGCGCCGCATCCACATCCTCGAAGGCTTCGAGACGGTCTTCGACGCGCTGGATGAGGTGCTGCGCATCGTGCGGAAATCAGACGGCAAGGCCGATGCCGCAGCGAAGATCGTAAAGCGTTTTGCGCTCGACGCCGAACAAACCGACGCCATTCTTGAGCTGAAGGTATACCGGCTGGCCAGGCTCGAGATACTGGTCATCCGCCAGGAGCTATCGGCCAAACGGAAGCGCGCCCGGCAGATCGGCGGACTGCTCAAGAACGAGGCGAGGCGCTGGGCGTTGGTGCGGGACGAAATCGGAGAGATCAACAAGACGTATGGTCAGGCCAAGACCGACCCGCGCCGGACCCGCATCGAGAGCGCGGAGGAAGAGGTCGAGTACAGCGCCGACGACTTCATCGTTGCCGAGGACAACATCGTGCTCGTGACGGCGGACGGCTGGGTCAAGCGTCAGAAGGAGGTCCGCGATGTGTCGACGACCCGGCTGCGAGAGGGGGACACGCTGCTGACGGCCCTGGCCGGTAGCACACGCGCCACGGTCGTCTTCTTCAGCGACTCCGGGGTCGCCTACACGGCACGGATAGCCGACGTGCCCGCCACGACCGGGCACGGCGAGCCGATACAGCGTCTCTTCAAGCTCAAAGACGGCGAGCGTATCGTGGCGGCGCTGAGCCTCGACCCACGCGTCGCACCGAACATCGCGGCCAAACGCGAAGGGGCCACCCCGCCGGTGCACGCCGTCACCGTCACCAGCGACGGCTACAGCCTCCGGTTCAGCCTCGAGCCGTTTGTCGAACCGAGCACTCGGTCTGGCCGTCGATTCGCGCGGCCGACCTCTGGCGCCAGGGTGGTCGGAGTCGCCCGCACCACCGGCGCCGAAGTCATCATTGCCGCCACCGCGCAGGCACGTGCGATGCTCTGCGCGGCCAGCGACATCAATTTCCTGTCCGGTCCCGGAAAGGGCGTAATTCTGATCAAGCTGCCACGGGGGGCAGACCGAGTGCTCGGCTTCATCGCGTCCGCCGGAGACCGCGACCTCCTGACGGTCGAGACCAACCGTGGCGCCAGTCAGACTGTCAGCACGGCAAAATACAGCGTCACCGGTCGCGGTGGCAAGGGCCGGGAGCTGCTGCAGCGCGGCCAGTTCACCCGCGTGATCCGGCCGGCCGTCAGCGTACCCACCCTGGTCGATTGACAGCAATGGCGAAGACTTACACCGCTCAGGACATCACCGTACTCGAGGGGCTCGAGCCGGTCCGCCGCCGTCCGGGCATGTATATCGGGGGCGTCGGACCGCCCGGACTTCACCACCTGGTCTGGGAGATTCTCGACAACGCGGTCGACGAGGCGATGAACGGGCATGCCTCGACGATCGGCGTCACGCTCCACGCCGACGGCGCATCGGTGACGATTACCGACGACGGTCGTGGTATCCCCGTCGACACCCATCAGAAGAGCAGGCGGAGCGCACTCGAAGTCATCTTCACGACGCTCCACGCTGGTGGCAAGTTCGAGCACCGCACCTACCGGACTGCCGGGGGGCTGCACGGGGTCGGCGCCAGCGTGGTCAATGCGCTCTCGAAAGAGCTCGTCGCCACCTCGAAGCGCGACGGCGCGCGGTGGGAGCAGCGCTTCAAACAGGGCAAACCGGTCAGCAAGCTGAGACGCGTTGGCGGGGCGCGGGGTACCGGCACCACGGTGTTCTTCCGCCCTGACGCCACGATCTTCCCGAAGACGACATTCGATGCCGACCTGATCGCCGAGCGACTCAATGTTGCAAGCTACCTGCACAAGGGCGTGAAGGTGGTCCTCGAGGACCAGACGACCAGCCAAACACACGTCTTCCAGCACGAGGAAGGGCTCACCGACTATCTACGGCAGATTCTCGTCGACCGGAGCGCACGCCCGGTCCACGAGGCGCCGTTCAGCGTCTCGAGGGACCACGAAACCACCAGCTCACGACTCGATCTGGTGCTGCAGTGGACCGAGTCGACCGACGAGCACCTTCGCAGCTACGTCAATGGCATTCCGACCGGATCCGGCGGGACACACGAGAACGGGCTCCGGGCCGGCATCGGCAAAGCGATCCGCAACTTCATCGAAACGCACAGCCTGACCCCAAAAGGCGTGACGCTGACCACGGACGACATCCGTGAGGGGTTCACCGGGATTCTGAGCGTCTTCATTCCAGACCCGCAGTTCCAGGGGCAAACGAAGGACCGGTTGAACAATCCCGAGTTGGCATCGGTGGTCGACGGCGTCGTGCGGCCGGCGCTCGAGCACTGGCTGAATCACAACATCAGCGTAGCCGAGGCGATTGTGGCGCGGATCATCCTGGCGGCCCGCGCGCGCGCAGCCAGCCGCGCCGCCCAGCAGGCGGTGTCGCGCAAGAGCGCCACCTCGAACCGTCTCAACCTCCCTGGAAAGCTCAGCGACTGCACCGCGCCGGGTGCGGCCGGCAGCGAGCTGTTCATCGTGGAGGGCGACTCGGCCGGCGGTTCGGCCAAGCAAGGCCGCGACCGTGTGCATCAGGCGATACTGCCGCTCCGCGGGAAGGTGCTCAACGTCGAGAACGCGCCATTCGCCAAGGTACTCGAGAACAAGGAGCTCTCGGATCTGGTCACGGCGCTGGGCTGCGGACTCGGGAAGAGCTTCGAGCTGACGCGACTCCGCTACGACCGGGTCATCATCCTGGCCGACGCCGACGCCGACGGCAACCACATCGCGACGCTCCTGCTCACGTTTCTGTATCGCTATCTCCCCAAGCTCATCACCAACGGCAAGATCTATCTCGCCCAGCCGCCGCTCTACCGGATTGACGCCGGCAAACAGACCTTCTGGGCCCTCGACGACAGCCAGCGTGACGCAACCCTGGCCGAGATCAAACAGGGTAACGGACGGGTGAAGACCGAGGTAACGCGTTTCAAGGGGCTCGGAGAGATGATGCCGAGAATTCTGTGGGAGACGACCCTCAATCCCAGGACGCGTCGTTTGTTACGCGTCGAGATCGCGGATCAGATCCGGACCGACCGGGTCATCGCCGATCTCATGGGGCGGGACGCCTCGGCTCGCTTCCGGTTCATCATGGACCGTGCCGAGGATGCCGAGGCGCTCGATGTCTAGCGAGGCTCCGCCTCAGACCGCCCAGATGCCGTCGGCTCCCGCCTGGCGCTGGGCTACCATTCTTCAATTCTTCAATGGCCCCGCTACGCGGGGGCTAGACTCCCTGAGCGGCACGAGAGCAAGGGAAACGCGAAGAAGACTTGACTCACCATTCCCGACTCGCACCACCCAAGGAGTCTAGCGGCCCGAAGGACCGCCCGCGACGATACGCGCATCGAGGAATCCGAAGCGCCGCTTGACGACGGACTCCATCAACCGCGCGTCGGCCAGCGACGCATACGGACCGACCCACACCAGGTAGCCGGCGTCCTCCTCCTCAGACGCGATAACGGCGGCGGCGGCGCCGAGCTCACTCAGCATGGCCACGGTCGCGTCGGCCGGTGGGCGCGTCTCGAAGATAACGGCGCGGATCGAGTACGATTGCTGCACACCAGGCCCGGCCCCCGCGGCAAATTCGACCGGCGCCGGGAGAGCGAGCCTGGCCAGCATGGGGGGCGGCGCTGGCACGGCCGGACCCGCGCCAGGCATCCACGGCAGAAGCACTGCCACTGCCGCACCGATCCCGACACCCGCAACGACCCCGGCGGCCGCCGCCAACCACCGCTTGGTCTGGGCCGCCAGGCCAACGAGCGCAGGGCCCCGACCGGATCCCGGCTGGGGCGACGGAACCTCGGCCTTGGCGGCACGCGTGAACTCCAGCACCTCGGCCGCCTTGCCCACGAGCGTCTCATCGATCGTGGGACTCAGGGCGGCGAAGCCCGCCTCGAGCGATCGGTCGCAGATGAGGTTGATCTTCCTCGGGATCCCCTCGCTGAACTCGTAGATCAGATCCAACGCCCGCTCGGAGAACATCGTGTCGGTAGCGCCACTCGCCAGCTGGACTCGGAACCCGACGTAACGATCGACCTCCTCGCGCGTCAGCGGACGCAGTGTGCACCGCCTGGCAATGCGCTGGTTGAGTTGCCGCATCTCGGGTGTTCCGAGCAGGGCCTGCAACTCCGCCTGGCCGACCAGAAGAATCTGGAGCAGCTTCTGCTGGTCGGTCTCGAGGGCAGTCAGCACCCGCAGCTGTTCGAGAACCGGTGGCGCCAGGTTTTGCGCCTCGTCAACCACCGCGAGCGCGCTGGCCCCGACGTGAGCCAGGGACAGGAGGAACCGGTTCAGGGTCTCGACCAGGCTCTGCCGACTTGTGTACTGGAGCGCGCGACTGTCAGACACGACCCCGAAATCCTGGAGCAGGACTCGCAGCAACTCGTCTTCACTCACGAACGGGTTCAGGACGAGCGCGGTGAAGACGTCTCGATCGAGCAACTGGAGCAGCGCGCGGGTCGTGGTGGTCTTGCCAGTCCCGACGTCGCCCGTCAGCAGCAGCATCCCCTCGCGGCGCCCGATGCCCCGCTGCAGCTGCTCCAGCGCCAGCTGATGTGAGTCGCTCTTGAACAGGAACTCCGGGTCCGGCGTGGGGCTGAACGGCTGACGACCAA
>JASLOY010000174.1 GCA_030745255.1 Vicinamibacterales bacterium | reverse complement strand
AGGTTGCGAACGTGCGCAGCGACAGCTCGGTCTTGGCAATTGCGGGCCCGGCTCCGCCGCCGCCGGTGTCACCGTGGCAATTCCAGCATCCCAGCCGGTCGACGTAGAGCTCCTCGCCCGACAACGCATCTGCCTGCGTCTGCCCCGCCGATAACGGCGCGATGAGCAACAGTGCAGACAAGACGAGATAACCGAGCCCGGCGACTGTTCCACGTGTCCACATGACCGTATCCTACAGCCAATCTTCGTCCTATCCGCACAGTTGCACTAGACACCTTGATTCCGGTTGAAAAACCAGCTAGCAAGGCGGAGCCAACCGTGTCTGGACGTCTCGTCAGGTGAGCGGCCCCGTCTCCCAGCCGCCCTGCGGCTCCGGCTGCTTCGCGGCGTTGGGTCCGGAGATGTAACCGAACGTGGCGCCGACGCCGAGATTACCCAGATACACGTAGTTCGAGTGGTTGCCGATGTCGACCCCGGCCGCGTAGAGCCCCCGAATCGGTCTCAGGGTCCGCGAGAGTACCTGGCCCTCGGCGTTGACCCGGAGTCCGCCATAGGTCGCCGTTATGCCGGTCTGCATCAGCACAGCGTAGTACGGTGGCTGCTGCAATGGCACCGCCTGTTCGGTGATCGTCTTGGGAATCGGCAAGGCCCAGGCCTTGCCGTTCTTCGCTGCCGTGTTGTACTCGTCGAGCTGTTGACTGACGACTGCCGCCGGCATGCCGCGCCCCCACGCTTCTATTTTTGCGGTGAGCTCCCCTAGGGTGTTGGCCATGGCGACCGGCGCACCGATGTCCTTGAACGCCGTGAACTTGTCGATGTCGCCCAGACCGCATTCGGCGCAGGCGCGACTCACGTTGACCGGCTCGTCCCAGATGTAGGCGGCGGTCGCTTCCGGCTGCCGGGCCACCTCCTGGTTGATGAGCTGCTCGCCGCCGCCGCGCGGCGTCCCGGCCTGCTTGCCCTGCGTCTCGTCGGCGAACCGACGGCCGCGCAGGTTGACCACGACCGACCAGTTGCCGTGGTACAGGGAAAAATTGGTCAGCGGGTTCTGCATCTGCTTGGTCGGGCGGGCCGGCATGCCATGGCCATAAAACGAGTCCCAGCCTCCTTCAGTGGGCGCCGCGCCAATCTGCGAAGCCGCCCAGAAGCCATCACCGGTGAGCAACGGCTTCCGCCCGCCAAAGCTCGCATTGCGTTGATGCAGGCTGCCAAAGTAGCGGGTGATGTTTTGGGTGACGAGCTGCGCGCTGCCGGCCCAACCGCCGGTCGCCAGCACCACCGCACGGGCCAGGATGCGAATCAGGCCCTGCTCCCCTTCGGCCAGCACTCCGATGACCTCGTATTGCCGATTGGTGAGCAGGCGAAGCATCGCCGTCTCCACCATCAGCGTGCCCCCACCGCGCTCGAATTCGCCGACCATGAAGTTGACCCAAGCCACCGGTGGGATCGACCGGCTTCTGGTGCGTCCTGGTCGTGCCGCGCCGAGCGGCGCGCCCAGCTCGTCGTAGAAGTCAAATGCCCGCGGCAGGTTGTCGAAAATGGTGCGCTGGACCACCGGATCGCCATTCGGGGCGGTCTCGCGCATGTCTTCGTAGCTTTCGGAGGTCCAGACTCCGCCTTCGGAATGCGCCGTCGTACCACCCGGCTCGTAAGCTTTCTCGAGCACGATCACGTTGGCGCCGGCCTGCTGTGCCCGCACCGCCGCGGTCAAACCGCCGATGCCGCTGCCACAGATGACGACGTCGGTTCGTATCTCCTGCACCGCCGTCTGTGCCTGCGCCGTACCAGTCAGCGCCCCGCCCCAGGCTCCGGCCGCCACACCAGCCACGGTGCCGCCAAGAAAGTGTCGACGTGAAACCCCAGAATCCATGTCACGTGTCGCCATCGCTCTGCCTCCAGCCTGGAATAGTTTCTCCCGCTCGCGGTCGAAAAGGACCCGCCCGGTGCCTAAGTCAGGGGCCCCGTTTCCCAGCCGCCCTGCGGAGCCGGTTGCTTCGCTGCGTTCGGTCCCGAGATGTACCCGAACGCGGCACCGACGCACAGATTGCCCAGATACACGTAGTTGGAGTGATTGCCGATGTCGACACCGGCCGCATAGAGTCCCCGGATCGGTCTCAAGGACCGCGAGAGCACCTGGCCCTGAGCGTTGACCCTGAGCCCACCGTAGGTTGCCGTGATGCCGGTCTGCACCAGCGTCGCGTAGAACGGCGGTTGCTTGAGCGGCACTGCCTGTTGCGTGATCGTTTTCGGAATCGGCAAGGCCCAGGCCTTGCCGTTCTCCGCCGCCTGGTTGTACTCGTCGAGCTGTTGACTGACGACCTCCGCCGGGATCCCGCGTCCCCATGCTTCCATCTGCTTGGCGAGTTCCTGCAGTGTGTTGGCCGTCGCGACCGCCCCACCGATGTTCTTGAACGCCACGAACTTGTCGATGTCGCCCAGACCGCATGCCGCGCAGGCGCGTCTCGCGTTGATCGGCTCGTCCCAGATGTAGACGCTGGTTGCCTCCGGCTGCCGGGCCATCTCCTGGTTGATGAGCTGCTCGCCGCCGCCGCGCGGCGGACCGTCCTGCTTGCCCTGCGTCTCGTCGGCGAACCGCCGCCCGCGCAGATTCACCACCACCGACCAGTTGCCGTGATAGGTGGAGTAGTTGGTCAGCGGGTTCTTCATCTGCTGCGTCGGGCGAGCGGGCATTCCATGGCCATAGAACGAGTCCCAGCCCTCCTCGGTGGGCGCAGCGCCGATCTGAGAGGCGGCCCAGAAGCCGTCACCGGTTAGCAGTGGCTTCCGACCGCCAAAGCTCGCGTTCCGCTGGTGCAGGCTGCCAAAGTAGCGGGTGATGTTCTGGGTCACGAGCTGCGCACTGCCGGCCCAGCCGCCGGTCGCCACGATTACCGCATTGGCGAGGATGCGAATCAGGCCTTGTTCCCCTTCGGCCAGCACCCCGATCACCTCGTACTGGCGGTTGGTGAGCAAGCGGAGCATCGCCGTTTCCACCATCAGCGTGCCCCCGCCGCGCTCGAACTCATCGACCATGAAGTTGACCCAGGCCACCGGCGGAATCTGCCGGCTTCTCGTGCTGCCGGGTCGCCCGGCGCCGAGCGGCGCGCCCAAATCGTCGTAGAAGTCGAACGCCCGCGGCAGATTGTCGAAGATGGTACCCTGGACGACCGGATCGCCATAGGGCGCGGTTTCGCGTATCTGTTCGTAGCTCTCCGAGGTCCAGACGACGCCTTCCGAGTGAACAGTGGTGCCACCCGGCTCGTAGGCCTTTTCGAGCACGATCACGCTGGCGCCCTCTTGCTGCGCGCGCACCGCCGCGGTCAGACCGCCGATGCCGCTGCCACAGATGACGACGTCGGTCCGTATCTCCTGGACCCCTGTTTGCGCCTGGGCCGTTCCAGCCAGCGCTCCGCCCCAGGCTCCGGCTGCCACACCGGCCACGGTGCCGCCCAGAAAGTGCCGGCGTGAAACGTTCGAGTTTGTCTCAGCATGTCTCGCCATCACGTCTCCTTCGAGCTCTATTCACCGGTTCTAGCGGTCCTTGACCGATCTGGCGGAGCTTCGCTAAAAGGTCGCGATGGCGTTGAACGGACTTGCAGTTCCGCCCGGCACATTCGTGATCTGCCAGGAGACCATGAACTCCCATCGCTTCCGTGCCGCCGCCTCTCTGGCCACGTCCTCGAGATACCCGTTGTCGACCAGCGGCAGCCCGAGGAAGACCTGCGTCATGGTGTGCAGCGGGCGGTTGAAGCCCTGCACTCCGGACGGCTGCACGTCGTTAACCGCGTCGCCGACGAGCACTGCCACGCCCCGCTCTTTCAGCCAGGGCAGCACCGAGGCGTGCAGACCGGCCCCGGTCTGCCCGTAACTCCACGGGCCCTCTTGCTCGCGTTTGGCCCAGCGCCCCGCGCGCACGAGGAGCACATCACCGCTGGCGACCGTGACCCCAGCGAACCGTTCCCACTCCTCAAGGTCCGACACGTAGATCGGCGTGCTCGGCTCGAGCCAGTCCACGCCGCGGAGCAGCGGCATGTCAACCAGGATCGCACGCGTCACATACCCGGGGCCCATCCGGTCGATGGCGAGGTCCTTGCACCCCTCCGCATCGAGGTTCTGCGGATAGCCGTTGAAGATCACCTGTTGACCGTCCCGCTCGGTGGCGTAGTGACACAGGGCATCCATGTGCGCGAGCTGGCCGTCGTGCAGCGAATAGCTCATCGCGTCGAGAGCGAAGCTGACGGCGCCGGTCCTCGGGTCAACCGCCGTCATCCAGTGTTTGGTGGGGGCGAAGGTTTGGCTGTCGATCGCCTCCTCCTCGTTTACGAAGTGCGCCAGCGTGACCGTCACGCCGTCTTCTACCAACCGGGTCGCCGCCCGCGTCTTCTCGGGGGTGATCAGATTCAGCGTGCCGCGCTGGTCATCTGAACCCCACCGACCCCAGTTCGACAGCTCGGTTTCCCAGCGCTCCATGGTGGCCGGTGTGACCAGAATCGACGGTTCCTGCGTCGAGGGATGGGCCTGGGGACGCCCCCCCTGCGCCATGAGGCGAGCGGATCTCGACCCGACGGTGGTGAAGGCAACCAGGGTCACCAGGGTCAGGACGACGGCACGTTCCAGCATGATCCCCTTTCTGGGCGAAGTGGTCCGTTTTCCGTCTGGTATCACTGGGCCGAGTGTAGTGGTAACCCTCACCCCACCCGTATGATGTTCGTCATGCCGGGTGTGGTGGTCAGGTGCTACTTTCAACCTGCATATCTTGCTGGAGTTCGAGTGTGGACACTCGGTGGTCCAGGACGATCACCACGGGCGGTTCGGTGCGCGAACAGCGCCAGACACTCCCCGCGAGCATTGATGAGTGATGAGTGACAATTGATGATTGATGAAAGACGTCAGCCAATAGAAACCGACTCCCACCATGACGGTGGCACCACGGCGCGGCATCTGCCCTGAAGGAGCCCCCTGACCCGCCGCGCGCTTGGGGATGTTCGTGATCGACTTTCTGCGACAGTTCGACCCCGTGGTTCAGGCGCTGTTTGCCGGCATCTTCACCTGGGTGATCACGGCTCTCGGCGCGGCGCTGGTGTTTCTGACTCGCCGGGTTTCCGCAGCGTTGCTCGACGCCATGCTCGGATTTGCCGCCGGGGTCATGATTGCGGCAAGTTTTTGGTCGCTCCTCGTGCCGGCGATCGATCTGTCCGAGCGGCTCGGCTATCGCGGATGGGTACCCGCCGCCGTGGGGTTCATGGTGGGCGGTCTCTGCCTCCGGGCCTTCGACCAACTCCTTCCCCACCTGCACCCACGGTTGGCCGACAGCGAGGTGGAAGGCATTCCCACGACCTGGCGACGAACGACGCTTCTGGTGCTCGCCATTACGCTGCACAACCTGCCAGAGGGTCTCGCCCTCGGCGTGGCCTTCGGCGCCGCCGCCGCCCCGACGGGTATCGCAAGCGGGGCCACGCTTGCAGCAGCGGTGACGTTGGCTATCGGCATCGGCCTCCAGAATTTTCCCGAAGGTGTCGCCGTGGCGATGCCGCTACGACGGGAGGGCGTGACGGCGTGGAAGAGCTTCCATTACGGTCAACTCTCGGCCGCGATCGAACCGGTCGCGGCGGTCGCCGGTGCGGCCGCCGTCATCGCCGTCGAGAGCTTGCTGCCGTTCGCGCTGGCATTTGCGGCCGGCGCGATGGTGTTCGTCGTTGTCGAGGAGCTGATCCCCGAGTCGCAGCGGGGAGGCCATGGGGATCTCGCGACGATGATGACGCTCGTAGGGTTCGTCATCATGATGACGCTCGACGTCGGGTTCGGCTAGCAGCCCGTGGCGAAAGTTTAGGCGCGACGGAATCTTGGCGGTGAACTGGGCTGGACGCCCTCCCGCGTGATCGACAGGCTCGAACGACGCTGACGGCTTGGGTGGCCCCTGCAGAACCGTCTGGCTCAAGGCCCTTCGGTTGGCTGATGGCGTTCCGACCAGCAAGGGTGGATTGAGGCACCACGCCTAGCCGCCAGCTCCTCCTTACGCACGCCCTCCAGACCCATCGCTACCTCACCCTGCGGGTCTGAGGGCTCCTTCTGTCCGGCGGAGCCATCACATTCAACCTCCTTACCCGAGTAGGCTACGCGCCGATGTTCACCTTCGCTATGACCCCCGTCATGCGTGAATCTTCGGCCCGGAGGCCGGGGACGAGGCCGCAAGCCGACGTCTCATTGCTGTCGACCGGTTCTCTCGGCCGGAACTGCCACCACGGACCTACATGTGACAACCATCATGGCGCACCAGCGAACGCCCGATGCACAGTCCGGCTAGTAATCCGGTCTCCCGCTCTGATCGCCGGAGGCTCGCCGTGACACACGGTCCAGAATCGAATTCGCCCTACGAGGTCGTCGTCGTTGGTGGAGGGCCCGCCGGTGCCGCGCTGGCGACGCTGCTCCAGCGCGATGGGCATCGATGTCTCGTGTTCGAGCACTCCAAGTTCCCGCGCTACCACATCGGGGAGTCGCTCATTCCTCATACCTATGGCGTATTGGATCGGCTGGGACTGCTTCCCGCGCTGAGGGCCTCGCACTTTCCCGCCAAGCACAGCGTGCGATTCGTCTCGCCATCCGGCGCACAGTCGGACCCCTTCTATTTCTCCGAGGTCCTTGAAGGAGACCAGGCGCGCACGTGGCAGGTCGAGCGTTCAGAATTCGACCAGATGTGCCTCGACAACGCGCGCGACAGCGGCGTCGAGGTGCGAATGGCAACCAGGGTCAGCAACGTCCTGTTCGACAATGGTCGAGCCGTCGGCGTGCGCGCCCAACCCACTGGCGGCAAGCCTTACGAGGTCGCCACGCGGGTCGTTGTCGATGCATCGGGTCGTGCGACAGTCATCGGGTCGCAGCTCGGTCTGAAGGGGCCCGTCCCCGGTCTCGAGAAGGCATCCTATTGGTCGTACTACCGCGGCGGTCAACGAGGCACAGGCATCGACGCGGGCGAGACCACCATCTATGTGATTGCCGAGCGCGGCTGGTTCTGGTACATCCCGCTGCCGAACGACATCGTCAGTGTGGGCATCGTGGCGTCGCCAGACTACCTGTTCGCCGCAACGGACAAGATCGACGATATGTTCGCGCGCGAGGTAATGGCCTGTCGGCCGTTGTCTGACCGTCTGGCGTCGGCAGAGCGAGTGGCGGCAATCCGCGGCACCCGACAACTCGCCTACCAAAATCGAGACACCTGCGGCGACGGCTGGGTGATGGTGGGTGACGCTAGGGCCTTTCTCGACCCGATCTATTCGTCTGGCTTGTATCTCGCGCT
>JASLOY010000173.1 GCA_030745255.1 Vicinamibacterales bacterium | reverse complement strand
GCCATACGCGACAGTGTAGTACGCTGGATCGATCGTGTCGATCCCTATAACGAAGGACTTTCACCACGGGCTGCTAGGGCGGCGGGGAGCTCGTGACGGTGACGTCGGCAGGAGGCAGCGCATGTCACAGCAAAGTCGGCTCGATCGACGCACGTTTCTGAGGCGTGCCGGACTGACCGCGTTGGCGGGAACGGTCGGGACGACGACGCCCCTTCCGGCTCTGACCACCGGCGGTGCACAGCCGCGGGGCACCCCGTACGACTTCGACACCATTTACGATCGGGTGGGCACGCACTCGTCGAAGTGGGATGCGCAGATCGCGCGGTATGGACGAGAACACATCGACGTCGGCATGGGCACAGCCGACCAGGACTTCCCGATTGCCCCCCAAATCACTCGCGCGCTCCGTGACCGCATCGCCCACGAAAACTACGGGTACATGACGCTTCCAGAGTCCTATCTCGAATCGATCGTCGAATGGAACCGGCGCCGTTACAGGCTCGAGATCGATCCCGAGACCATCCTCCATGCCAGCGGCGTGCACCCGGGGATCATCAGCACCCTACGCGCGTTCTGCCCTCCGGGCAGCAAAGTTCTCCTCCAGACCCCGTCGTATAACGGCTTCTATACCGACATCCGGATCGTCGGCGTCGTCGCCGAGGAGAGCCCGCTCAAACTCGTCAACGGCCGCTACGGCATGGACTTCGAGGATCTTGAGCGTCGCATCGACCACGACACGCACGCGCTCATCCTCTGCAACCCACAGAACCCGACAGGCAACGTCTGGTCGCGATCCGACCTGACGACCCTTGGCGAGATCTGCACCCGGCGTCGTGTCGTCGTCCTCGCTGACGAAATCCACTGCGACTTCGTGACCCGGGGCCACACCTACACTCCCTATGCCACGCTCGACGACGAGGCGATCGTCCGCAACAGCATCACCTACAAGTCGGTCAGCAAGTCGTTCAACCTGTCGGCGATGAAATGCGCCTACCTGTTCTCGACCAACCCGGACTACCTGGCCAGAATTCGGGGCGCCGGGCAGCACCAGCAGTCGATGAACACGCTTGGAGTGATCGCGGCCCAGACCGCTTACAACGAATGTGAGGACTGGCTCGACCAGCTCATCGCCTACATCGATGGGACGCACCAGCTCGTCGAATCGATGGTGCGCTCGACCGTGCGGAACGTGGGATTTGTCAAACCAGAGGGGACGTATCTGGCCTGGCTGGATGTCAGCGACGCCCTCGATAGGATAGGTGCGGAGGACACCGCCGCCGCCTCGGAGCAAACAACGCCCGAGACGGTGTTACAGCGCTACCTGGTGGAGCACGCCAACATCCATATCAACCCGGGTTCGAGCTATGGCCTGGGCGGGTCCGGCCACATGCGGATGAACATCGCCACATCCAGGCAGCTCGTCGAGCTGGCGCTCGGCAACATGGCCGCCGCGCTCGCAAGGGCTTGAATGCGCAGGGACCAGCAGCCCCGGTCGGTCGTCAGCCGACCGATGCACGTGTGTGCCTCTCTAACGCCTGCTGCTCACGCGAAGGCTCTCGATCTGACGCGCGGCCGCCACGATCTGCATCTCCAGTATCCGCTCGCCATAGGCGGCCGTGGAGCGGGCCGGGTTGCCCACCACGCCGCTGCCGTCATCTCGGACATGAGGCCCCATCTCGTCGAGACGGAGCTTCGACGGATCGAGAAACAGGAAACTTGCCGTGTCGTGCATGCCCGCGTGCGAGCCGACGTCCTCCTCGCGCTCGCCCTGTTCGACCAACCAGCTGTCACCCGGCCCCGGATAATAGTCGGTCAGGTGATGCACGCGGACCGGCGTGTCGGTCCATTCCAGGTTGAGCCGTGCGGCCACCGCAGCCTGCGGGGCCTGATTGCCGCCACTGTCGCCGAGCAGCGCGATGTCGAGGAACCCGTGCTGTTTGAAGCTTCTGGCCGCGAACTCCAATACCTGCCCGAACACCTCCGGCGGCGTCGTGATCGTGCCAGGGAAACGCATGTGGCCGGTTGGCGGAGCGACGTCCCCTTCGGGTACGTATGCCACGACCGGGGCCACGAGTGTATTCCCCAGCCGCCGGGCCACTTCTCCGGCTTTGTGCCGAACGAGATAGTTGTGCTTCCCGAGCACCATGTGGGGCCCGTTCTGTTCGGTTCCGCCAGTCGGAATGATGACCGTCATGGTGCCAACAGCCAACGCGTCACGCACCTCGGTCCAGGTGAGCTCCTCCAGGAAGACAGAGCGAGGCACCTGCGCCAGCGTGACACCTGCCAGACTACACACGGCGAACAGCGCCAGGGTCGGTCGCATGGTCGTCCTCCAGTAACGCGAAGAAATCATTATGACGCGGTGGCGTTCGGGGCCGTCAAGGTCGGTGTCGAGCGTATACTGTGGCGAGCTAGGTCGTGAACCCGGAGGAAGCTGATGCGCCACCCCAAGATGTCCGTTCTGTCGACCCTGGTCACCGTCCTGTTCCTGGCACCGGCGGCGTTGGCGGGCCAGCCTGCCTCAGCCGGACGAGCGCCAGACGGCTCGCCTGCTCCCCGTATGCCCTGGGGCGCGCCGGACCTGCAAGGTGTCTGGGACCACGGCACCGCCACTCCGCTAGAGCGACCCGATCGCTACGAGGGACGCGAATTTCTGACCGCCGAGGAGATTGCCGAGGCGAACATTCAGGCGACGACGTTTGCCACCTCCGAGCGTCGCTCCGAGCTGAGTGCTGAGCGAGACGTGGGGCTCGCCTACAACCAGTTCTGGTGGGACCGCGGGCTGTCCGACGGGCGGACCGCATTGATCATCGACCCGACCGACGGCAAGATCCCGCCACGTACCGCCGACGCCGAGCGACGGGCTGACGCGCGCCGCGCGGCAGCACTCCCCAGACAGAACTCCGAGAACCCTGAAGACCGCAGTCTCTGGGAACGATGCCTCTCTCGCGGCACGGTCCGGCTGGGCGGCGTCTACAACAACAACTTCCAGATTTTCCAGAGCGAGGGTCACGTGGCGATTCTGCTCGAGATGGTGCACGAGATGCGGATCATTCCGCTCGACGGCAGCGGGCCGTCGGACCACACCCCTAGCCAGTGGCTGGGCCGCTCGCGCGGGCACTGGGAGGGCGACACCCTGGTGGTCGAGACCACGCACTTCTCGGGACAGGCGCCGTGGCGCGGCTCCGGCGAAGACCTGAAGCTCGTAGAGCGGTTCTCGCGCCCCGAAGCCAATATCCTGCGCTACGAGGTGACGTTCGAGGACGAGACGACCTGGGAGCGCCCATGGACCGCCGCGCTCGACATGCCGAAGACCGACGGCTTGCTTTACGAGTACGCCTGCCACGAACGGAACTACGGCATGGAGAACCTGCTGAAGGGCGCGCGGGCGATCGAACGGAACTCGGCAGCAAGATAGAACCGGTAGGCCGGCGCTCGTGCCCAGGATCGACTTGGCCTGCTCGGGCCGCACCACGGACCCGCTCGTTCAGCCGCATCCTCTCGCGCTATGATCGCGGCTCCCCATGACGCTGGCTCCCGGTTTCACTCTCGGCCCGTAAAGGATCACGGCAAATAGACCTCTCATGAGTGCCTTTCAGGGCTGGCGCCGACAGGCTTCGCCCATCGAATAGCACGTCACCTGAGTGCAACACGGTGCACGGACATGGCATCCGGGTAGCACACCTCATGCGGCAATGCCGTAGGGCGCAGGGCCGTCACGAGCGCGGCGGCTTGGCTGAATGCAACGGACCACGCGCTAGAGGATTCCGGGGTCGACTACCCGGTCATGGAGTCTATGGAGGATCTTGCGGGAGCTCGAAGACCCAGAGGGCGGCGCCGCGACCAGGCGGGTTTCTGATCTCCGGCACCATGGTGCCGTAGCTGGTCGACTGGTAACCGCCGCTGCCGACGATCATCGCCACATACTGGCGACCGTTCACCTCGTAGGAGATCGGCGACGAGCTCGGCACCTCATTGAGCCGCGTCTGCCACAGTTGCTCACCGGTATCTGAGTTGTAGGCGGCTATGCGCCTGTCGAGCGCGCCGGCGAACACCAGGCCGCCGGCCGTCACGAGGGTGCCGGTCGTCTGCGGTGCCCGCTGACGGGCGATCCACGTCGTCTCACCGGTCTCGAGGTTCACCGCCTCCAGCCGACCATAGTTGCCGTCGCTCTCCGGGCGCGGCCGCACGGTCCACCGCACACCGCTCGACAGACTCCCCCGCTCTCCGTCGGGCACCGGCACCAGATCCATGCAGGCTTCCACGATCGGCAGATAGACCACCTTCGAGCGCGCATCGTAGGAGGTGGGCATCCAGCCTCGGCCGCCGCTGACATGCGGGCAGACCATCTTTGTTTCGCCATCGCCGGGCAACAGCGTCGGGTCGGTCGTCTTGGCGCCGGTCACCGGGTCGATGGCGGTCACCAGATTCTGCAGGCCCAGGTCGATCGACCCCACATAGGTGCCGGTGTCGGCCTCGAGCAGGTCGAAGATTGCCTGCTTGCCGGTGGTCACGACCAGCCGCTTTGTCTCGCCATCGACCGACAGCTCCACGATCTGGCGCTCGAACGCCCAGTCGAGATCCCACTGCCCGTTGGCCTGGTGCTGGAAGTGCCAGACCAGCTCGCCGGTGTCGGGATTCAGCGCCAGGGTGGCATCCAGATAGAGCGCATCGTTGGTCACTCCCGGTTGCGACACCAGGTCACGCAGCGGCCCGGTGTCGTAGGTGTTGCCGGGCGCGAAGAACGCCAGATTGTTCACCGGGTCGTAGCTGCCGGGAATCCAGACCGAGCCACCGTTTCGCTCCTCGACCGGCAGGCCGTTCCAGCTGTTGCCGAACGGCTCGCCAGGCTGGGCGATAGTCGCGAACCGCCACGCCTCCTGGCCGGTCTCGGCGTCGAGCGCCACGATCCAGTTGCCGCCGCCGACCCGGCCTGTCGTCCCCACCATCACCTTGCCGCGCGCCACCAGGGTGCCGCCGGTCATGCGGTAGCCCGCCTCGCGGTCGGCGGCCGGCTTGTCCCAGACGACCCGGCCGGTCCGTGCCTCGAGCGCCACGATGTGGGCATCCGAGGTCGGCACATACAGGCGGTCCCCATAAAGCGACATACCGCGCTTCACGCTCGGCGCGGTCCCGCGGGGGAGACGCCTGGAGTATTGCCAGAGCAGGTCTCCGGTGGCTGCGTCGAGCGCCTGCACCTCGTCGCCGTACCCGTGGATGAACAGCACGCCATCGTGCACGATCGGCGTCGACTCGTTCGGCCCCGGCGGCAACGACCAGCTCCACGCCACCCGCAAGTCGTCGACATTGCTCCGATCGATGTCATCGAGCGGGCTGAAGCCATACGCATCGTAAGTGCGACGCCACAGCAGCCAGTCGCCCGGCGGCGGGTTCTCCAGCATCGCGTCGGTCACGGGTCGCAACCCGACGGCCGGATTCGATGGCATCGGATACGGCGGCAGCGCCGCCCCAGGCGCGAGCCCGCCTCCCCCTCCCCGCGGCCACCGCGGCGGCGCGAGCGCCGCCAGCAGCGCCCCATCGTCCGGCAGCGCGTCTTCCCGAGCCGGTGTCCCGTTCTCCTGATACATGAAGGCCACCAGCGCCGCATATGTCGCGTCGTCGAGCACGCCCGGCTGGTCCTGCGGCATGGTGTCCGCCGTCAGGGTGAACAGCGCGTCCGGTGTCTCGCCCCGCCACCGCTCGCGGAAGTCCAACCCCTTGAGCGGCGGCGCAACCTCGCCGTCATCGAGGTTCTCGCCGTGGCAGGAGGCGCAGCGTTCGGCATATGTCGTGCGACCTTGCTCTGCCTGCTCCTCGGTGAAGCTGATCCGATTCGGCGCCTGCGCACCGAGGGCGCCGCTCCCCAGCATGCTGGCAACGACGACCCCTTTGATCAGATTGAATTGGCGCATTGATGTCATCACCTTCCCGTTGGCTCACTAGGTCGCCGATGGCTGCTCACCCCAGGGCAAGGCTTCAGCCTTGCCATCGCAGGTCTGAAGGCCTGCGCCACAACCGGAACAACATGAGATGGCCATAATAGGCATGTTCCAGACCGTCCGCAAATCAGCAGCGTTCCACTAGACTGAACCCGCCTGGCACATCGTTCTAGCGGAGCTCATCACATGCACGGAAGCGAAGCAGTCGTAGCCCTTTTGCGAGACGTTGGCGTTGAGGTGATTTTTGGCCTCTGTGGCGACACCAGCCTGCCGTTCTACGAAGCGTTGGCAACGTCTGACCACGACATTCGACATGTGCTGACACGAGACGAGCGTTCCGCGTCGTTCATGGCGGACGCGTATGCTCGTCTGAGCGGCAAGGTGGGCGTATGCGAGGGCCCGAGCGGCGGCGGCGCCACCTACATGTTGCCTGGACTGGCCGAGGCCAACGCCTCGTCGGTGCCGCTGGTCTGCCTGACATCAGACATCGCGCGTCAGGACGCCGGCCGCGGGACCCTGACCGAGCTGGACCAGACGCGACTCTTCGACCCGGTCACCCGGTCCTCCACCCTTCCCGCGTCCGCCCGTGAACTCGTCACCGCGATCCGCTCCGCCTTCCGCGACGCGACGACCGGCCCACTGGGCGCCGCGCACGTAGTGCTGCCCTACGATGTGCAGCTGGACGATGTTGCGGCCGCCGAGGTCGCCATCGATCCCTGCTTCAACAGAGCGCCGGCCGACCGTCCGTCGCCCTCACCCCACGACGTGCGGGCGGCCGCCGACCAACTGGTCAACGCCACGCGACCGCTGCTCGTCGCCGGAGCGGGGGTGCTTCGCTCGGAGGCCTGGGATGAAGTAACGGCGCTGGCGGATCTGCTCGGCATGCCGGTCGCGACTTCGATTGGCGGAAAGGGAAGCATCGCCGAAACGCATCCCTACGCGCTGGGAGTTGTCGGAAGCAACGGTGGACTGCCGTTTCGTCACGACCTCCTCAGAGAGTCTGACGTCATCCTCTACGTCGGCACCCGGCAAGGTTCTGTGACCACCGAGAAGTGGACGCTTCCGTCCGATGGTGAGAAGACGCTGCTCCAGATGGACGTGGAGCCGACACGCATCGGTCACAACTACCAGACGGCGGTCGGTCTGGTGGCGGACGCCAAATGCGGGTTGGCGGCGCTGGGCGACGAGATCACCGACCGGCTCGGAGGGCGCCCAGCCGCCAGGATCGCACCAGACGAGGTCGGCCGCCGACGTGACGCCTACATGGCGTCAATTGAAGAGTTCACCTCGGACCGGGCACCGATCCGCCCCGAGCGCTTCGTCGCCGAGCTGTCTCGGCTGCTGCCGCCTCGCTCCGTCGTCTGCGCAGACCCCGGCACGCCGTGCCCGTA
>JASLOY010000172.1:7131-7396 GCA_030745255.1 Vicinamibacterales bacterium | reverse complement strand
CCTTTATCGTCCCGGACTGCACGCGCAGTTGTACCCGGCCCTCCGTCTCGCGCTGCCAATCGGCGGCCATCTGTTTCAAGCCCCTGTCATAGATCGAGTTGGCCGGCAGAATGGAGCCAAGCTGAATCCTTGCCGTGCGCTGGGCGAACAGAATGACCGGGGCCAGCATCAAGGCCACCAGGATGATCAGAGAACGAGATTTCATGGACGGCTCTCCTCGGTGTCCACCGGTTCGAAAAACAGATCGTCAGCGTGGTCGAGCAGC
>JASLOY010000172.1:0-7121 GCA_030745255.1 Vicinamibacterales bacterium | reverse complement strand
ACCAGATTCAACAGACGCAGGCTCGTGTCCTCATCCGGGTCGATCGCGAGTGCCTCGCCGAGCATTCGCTCCCACTCAGCGCGCTGCTCGGATGGCTGCAATACGCCGGTCGCATAGCTCACGTAAGGCGCCGCATCGAGTCCGTCAGACAGGTCCACGGCGCGATCGAAATGCTCGCGTGCCCGCTCGGGCGACCCACCGACCTCCGGGGGCAGCGACTCCAAAATGATCAAGGCGCCATGGATCGCTCCACGCTCGTAACCTTCGTCCAGCTCGAGCGCCCGCGTCATCAGCGCCCTGACCGCCGGCAGATCTGCGACGAGATCCGGCGCCATGGTATTCGAGATCGCCAATCCCCACGCGGCCCCCAGCAGAAAGAGCACTTCGACATCCTCGACGTCAGCAACCGATACAGCCGTGACCGGATCCTGGCGCAGCCCTTCACCGATGCCGTCGTATCTCAGCTCGAGACTGCGCAGACAGTAGTCGCGAGCCCGCACGAAATACTGCGATGCCCGGTCCCGCAGCTCAAGTGCGCGCCCGTAGTCCTCCCACTCGGCCAAATCGGCGTCCACCTGGAGGAAAGCGTTGCCATAGAGCGTGAATCCGGTACAGGCGAACACCAGCGCTTCATCCTGCTCCGGCTCGGCCTCCAGGATCGACTCGATCGTCTTGAGCAGGAACGGCAGCGCGTCCCGCGCGAGCTCCGGGTCCTCCTCCGAGCGATACACATCGGGATTAGCCAGCGTCGGTACGATGGCATTGACCGCCATCGACCTGAGCGAGCAACCGCCGGACGCCAGTACGGCGATGGCGACGACACCCGTCGTGCCGAGTCGAACCCACTGTGAATCACCCATTCGCGAATAAGCCTGATGGGTCGGTACACTCGCACGCCCCTGTCCCGGCTAACCCAGATCTGTTCATGATATCAGCGTTTCATCGGCACATACGGACACCTGCCCTGGATGATGGGTCCAGTATTCCACAGTCCCGTCCAGACTCTGCCGTCGTGGGCATCCATGCCATGATTTACAGATGTCCACGTTCGCCACGATCCGGCGGGGCTGGTTCCTCATGGGCAGCGACGAGGGTCAGGAGGGCGAGCGCCCGGTGCATCCGGTCTGGGTGGACGCGTTCCAGATGGCCGTGTGTCCGGTCACGCATGGCGAGTACGCGGTCTTCCTCGAAGACACTGGTCACGAGGAGCCACGCGAGTGGAACAATGGGGCGTTCGATAGTGTGGATTTGCCGGTCGTGGGTGTCAGCTGGCACGACGCGCAGGCCTACTGCGCCTGGCGTTCTCGACACGAAGGCCCTGTGCGGCTCCCGACCGAGGCGGAGTGGGAGCGAGCAGCACGCGGTGGGCCAGACGGTGAGCGATATCCGTGGGGCGACGAAATCCCGGCCTGGATACCCAATGGCGGTACCGGTCCGGTCGACGGCCCGTGGCCGGTAATGCTGGGGAGACCGAACAGGTTCGGTCTGTACGGGATCGCCGCGAACATCCACGAATGGTGCTCGAACTGGCACGACTCCGCCTTCTACGCCGAGTCGCCGACGATCAACCCGGTCGGACCTGACGAGGGTCGGCGTCGGGCCTCTCGAGGCGGCGCCTGGCGGCATGCCTTCACCATCAACCGAACGGCAGCGCGAAGCAGTCTCGACCCATCGTTTCGCTACACCGACTACGGCTTCCGTCTCGCCAGGTCGATCTCCGACCCTGTGAGACCGCGCCCGCGATGAACGAGTTCCACCTGGCGTCGAGCATCGCCGAACGGGCGCGTGTGGCAGGAGGCCGCGCGCTGTTTGTGGGCGGCTGGGTGCGCGACCGGCTGCTGGGACGCGAGTCGAAGGACATCGATCTCGAGATTTACGGCATCGAGGCGGTGCGCCTCCTGGCCCTGCTCGAGGAGTTTGGACCGGTGAACACCGTGGGCGAGAGCTTCACGGTCTACAAGGTTGGCCCGGTCGACGTCGCCCTGCCACGCACCGAATCGAAGCGTGGTCGCGGTCACCGCGGTTTCGTCGTCACCGGCGACCCCCACATACCGGTGGAAGAGGCCGCCAGACGGCGCGACTTCACCATCAACGCGATTGCCTGGGACCCGGTGACACACGCGTATCTGGATCCCCACGGAGGGCGAAGCGACCTCGAGCGCCGGCTGCTGCGGGTCGTCGACCCGGCCACGTTTGGCGATGACAGCCTCCGGGTGCTTCGAGCGCTGCAGTTCGCGGCCCGCTTCGGGCTGACCATCGACGAGACCACGAAAGGGATCTGCCGAAACACCGCGCTCGACGACCTCCCCGCGGAACGGATCTGGGGCGAGATGGAAAAACTGCTGCTCGAGGCCGAGCGGCCGGCACGCGGCTTCGAGCTCGCGCTCGAGCTCGGAGTTGTCGCTCGGCTGTTTCCAGAGCTCGAGGCGCTGGTCGGATGTGAACAGGAGCCGGACTGGCATCCGGAGGGCGATGTCTGGGTGCACACGCTGCTGGTCATCGATGAGGCTCGGACTCGAATCGACGATCTCGATCGGCCGCAACAGGTGGCGCTGATGCTCGGCGCCGTCTGCCATGACCTCGGCAAGCCGGCCACGACGGCGTTCATCGATGGTCGGATCCGCTCCAGGAACCACGAAGAAGCCGGCGTCGAGCCAACGCATGCCTTCCTGGATCGGGTGAACGTTCACACCATGACTGGCTACGACGTGCGTCATCAGGTGGTCGGATTAGTGGCACAGCACCTGAAGCCGGGCATGTGGCACAAGAGCACCGACGATGTCGGTGACGGCGCCTTCCGACGTCTGGCGAGGAAGGTAGATCTGGAGCTGCTGGCCCGACTGGCAAAGTCGGACTGTCTGGGAAGACCCGGACCTTTTGACTGTTCCGCGATGGACTGGTTTCTCGCACGGGCCCGCGCCCTGGGTGTCGAGCACGCTCCCCCGGCACCGCTACTGCTGGGTCGCCATCTGCTGAAGCTGGGTCTCGCGCCGGGCCCGAAGGTCGGCACGATCTTGAAGGCGGTCTACGAACGTCAGCTCGACGGGCAGGTGACGACGGTCGACGAGGCAATAGAAGCCGCGCAGGCGATCATCGACGCTCGGAAGACTTAGATTCCCGAGTGCCTCGTCGGCTTCAGGCTACGGGCTTCGGCGGAGAAGCAGTCTTCTTCTGACTTCTACCTTCTGACTTCTTCGTGCGCTCGTCAGACTTCTTCGCGCGCTCGGCCGACTTCATCGAGCGCCCAGCGATCTCCGCGAGCGCGTCGAGCCCTATGTTCCCTCCGCTGAGCACCACGACAGTCTCGCCGTCAACCGCGCCCATCGGCACGTCCTCGAGGATTGCGGCCAGCGTGGCCGCGCCACTGGTTTCGACAACAAGCTTCGCGCGCCGGAATAGCCATAACACCGCGCCGGCGATAGCGTCGTCGCTCACCGTCACGATCTCGTCGACGAACCGCCGCGCGTGGTCGAAGGTGAGGTCGCCTGGCCTGACCGGCACCAATCCGTCCGCGATGCTCGCCACCCGGTCCAGCGTCACGGGGTGACCGGCCGCAAAGGATGCTCGCATCTTGGCGGCGCCTTCCGGTTCGACACCGATGACTCGCACCTCGGGCCGCCGCTGCTTGATCGCCGCGGCCACACCAGAAATCAACCCACCGCCACCAACCGGAACCAGGACACGCGCCACCTCCGGACAGTCGCGCAAGATCTCCAGGCCAACCGTCCCTTGACCGGCGATGATGCTGGCATGGTCGAACGGCGGCACCATCTGCAAGCCTCTGTCTCGGGCCACCGCCTCGGCGCGGGTCTTCCGGTCGGCTGACGTCGTGCCTTCGAAGATGACTTCGGCGCCCAGCGATTGCGCGCCCTCCACCTTGATAGATGGCGCGGTCGTCGGCATCACCACCACCGCGGGCACACCGACGAGGCCGGCGGCCAGCGCGACCGCCTGGGCATGGTTCCCAGACGAATAGGTGATGACACCGCAACGGCTTTCCGCCCGGCTCAGCTGCGCGATGAAGTTGTAGGCGCCGCGTATCTTGAAGGCACCGGCCGCCTGCAGGTTCTCGCACTTGGCCCGGACCATCACACGCGCGTCGAGCGGTAGCTCGACAAGTGGCGTCCGACGGACGACCCCCTCGATGCGTCTCGCCGCTTCTTCGATGGCCGACACCGGCACCACGCTGCTCATGAACGCCTGGCAGTATACCGGCCCGGTCGAGCGGGGACGCCCCGGTATACTGAGTGGCTACTATGGACCTGCACACGCAACGCGCTCCGTTCCGAACAGCTCTGACGCCTTGCTGGGTCGTCCTCTTCCTGCTGACCAGCGCCGCTCGGGCGGCGGCCCAGGACCCGGGGCCGATCGGCCCCTACGTCCTCGACCTGCGGGGCTCGTTCATCAGCGTGGGCCAAGACACCTTGCTCGCCGCCAACCGTGGGCTCGGTCCGGCCCAGCTCGCGGCCTCGGGTCTCGGCATCGACATTGGCGGGCACGTCTATCTGTTCCGTTGGCAGTCGATCACCTTCGGAGTGGGAGCCTCGGCCCACTTCACCTCCCCAAGCCGAACCCCGGGCGAGGACGACCCGGACCCGAACGGTCCGACGGTCAAGACCAGATTCATGGCGATCTCGCCGCAGCTGTCGTTCAACTTCGGACACGGCGACGGGTGGAGCTATCTGAGCGGCGGCCTGGGAACATCGCGGCTGTCGGTATTCGAGGATGACGGAACCGAGCCAGAACAGCGCCGTGCCGGGACACTCAACTATGGGGGCGGTGCGCGATGGTTCGTCAAACCGCGGCTGGCGTTCTCGTTCGATGTGCGGTTGTTTGCGATCAGTCCGCTCGAGCAGACAGAGACCGAACCGGGGTCGCCGCGGTTGACCAGGATGGCTTTCAGCGCTGGTGTCTCGTTCAGGTAGGGTCGCTGCCGTGCGGGACGAAGACGGTGAACTCGTCCGGCTTCCTCTGACTTCTACCTTCTGACTTCTGACTGCGTGTGACCTCACCGTGCGAGGTGCCGTCGGAGAAATTCGATGGTTCGTCGCCAGGCCAGTCGGCTGGCCGCCCCGTTGGCACCGTCGCGCCCCTCTTGAGCCCGCAGGAAACCGTGTCCGGCGCCGCTGAAGATCTCCGTCTCGAACTGCTTGCCATACCGCGCCATCTCCCGCTCCGCGATCGAGATGGTCGCGTTCACCCGCTCGTCGTCCCCACCATACAAGCCGAGCACCGGAGCCTGGACGAGATGGTAGTCGGCCGTGTCGACCGGCGAGCTGCCATAGTAGACGACCGCCGCCTGCAATCGCGGCTGGGTCACGGTGTAGGCAAAGCCGGTCGAACCGCCCCAGCAGAAACCAAGCACCGCCACCGCGCCGGTGGTCGCAGGCAGCGTGGCCACATGGTCACGCACCGCGTCGATCCGCGCGATCGCATCGACCGGATCGAGCGAGCGAATGAGCCGGACAACCTCGTCGCGGCTGGCCACCGATGCCGTGCCCCCGCCATCCGGCCCCAGCGCCGACAGCAAGTCCGGCACCACGGCGACGAACCCGTTCTCCGCCAGGCGGTCCGCCACGGCACGCACCCAGTCGGTCAGCCCGAAGATCTCGTGGATGACAAGCACCACCGGGGCGTCGCCGGCTCCCTCCGGCCGTACAATCCAGGTGGCAAGGGGCTGATCGCTTCCCGCCAGATCGACGTCGACCCATTCTCCCTGACGGGGCGAGGCGGCGAGCGCTTGCGCCGCGCCTGCTTCCGACGGGGGTGGGTCGGTGATCGCCGTCGTGGACCCGGACGACGTCTCGACCGGCGTGTCCACCGCCGGGTCCACACAACCGCATGCCGTCAGCAGGGCGATCGCCACGGCGAGGCACGCCGCGCCGCGCCGCCCGGGCGACTCTCGGGCGGAAATGCCACGTTTGAGGAGGGGTTCCACGCTCGTCATTGTCAAGTACGGAGTCGAATAAGGAGTCGAATGCGAGGTCAAAGACAAGGTCGACACCATCTTCCTTCATAATGATGCGTTCATGAAGCGGGAAACGCTGCTCGACTTTTTCGACGAGCGGCTGCGGTCCGACGCCGAGTTCTGCGTGCACGACGACGGCTACCGGGTTCGCCGCTACTCCTACGGCACCGTTCGCCTGGCGGCCGTTGACTTTGCAGCCCGACTTGCGGCCGCCGGGATCGGCCCTGGAGACAAGGTCCTCTTCTGGGGCGAAAACCGTCCAGAGTGGGTCATGGCGTTCTGGGGCTGCCTACTGCGCGGCGTGGTGGTCGTGCCGATCGACTACCGAGCATCGGCTAGTTTCCTCCGCAAGGTCTGGCAACTGGTCGACGCGCGCGTCCTGCTCGTGGGCGACGAGGTGGAACCGGCGTCCCAATCGGGTGTCGAGGTCTGGCGCTTCGCCGAGCTGAGCGAAACCACCGCGAGGGGCGGCGAGCCCGCTACAGCGACGACGGCGCGGCATGTCCCCACGCGCGACGACGTCGCTGAGATCATCTTCACCTCCGGCGCCACCTCGGAGCCCAAAGGGGTCATCATCACACACCGCAACGTGCTGGCAAACATCGTCCCGGTCGAACGGGAAGTGCTGAAGTATCGAAGGTTCGGGAGGCCCTTTTACCCGCTACGTTTTCTCAATCTGCTGCCGTTGAGCCACATGTTCGGTCAGGCGTTGGCAACCTTCATCCCGCCTATGCTCCCCGGTGTCTGTGTTTTCATGCGGAGCTACAGCCCTTCGGCCATCGTGCACCAGATTCACAGCCGCCGGATCTCGGTGCTCGTGTGCGTCCCGAAGATCCTGGACGTCTTGCGCGAGCATGTACTGCAGATCGCTCCGGAGGTGGCCACCTCGGCTGGTGACAACCCGCACGTGGCGAGACGTTGGTGGCGCTACCGGCGCATCCACCGCTTGTTCGGCATGAAGTTCTGGTGCTTCATTGTCGGGGCAGCGCCGCTCGACCCCGATCTGGAAGAGTTCTGGTCGCGACTCGGGTTCCTGGTGGTGCAGGGCTACGGCCTCACAGAGACGGCACCAATCGTAACGCTCAACCATCCGTTCAAGACGCGACGGGGCACGGTGGGAACGCCAATCGCCGGTGTCGAGGTCCGGATAGCC
>JASLOY010000171.1:7103-7425 GCA_030745255.1 Vicinamibacterales bacterium | reverse complement strand
CCGACGTGCTGCGAGTGCTGGACCGGAACTGGCTCGTCGGTGAAGAGCTCAAGCAGGAGGTCGACGCGCTACTGGCGACGTTTCGTGCTCGCGGCGGGCGTGTCGAGTTCTCCCGCCCGATGGCGGCGCGCGCGGCAGGGGGTGCTTCGACCGCGTGACCGGCTGTGTGATCGGCTCCATGCGGGGCAGTGATGAGATGCCGAGGTGTAGAGGTGTTGCGGTGAGGCTGAACAAGATTGCACGGACGTGGTCTGCGGCACTCGCCATCGGTATCGTTATTGCCGCTGCTGCGGGCGGCTGCGCGTCCGAGGAGGCGCAGCGA